>JBFJVB010000010.1:0-43976 GCA_041624435.1 Oceanococcus sp.
ACCGTGGCGATCACCTTGGAAACGAGCACCTCATAGCATTTCTAAATGAGGCACGGGTGCAGTACATGGCTGCTTGCGAAGTGCCGGAATACACCGATGCCGGCCCAACCATGATCAACGCGGACCTGGCAGTAATTTACAAATCGGAGGCTCGGTACGGCGAACGCCTCCGCATTGAAATGTCTGCGACGGACTTCAACAAGTACGGCTGTGATGTCGTATACCGAATCTCCACCGTCGAAGATCAACGCCTGGTTGCGTTGGCGAAAACTGCACATCTGAACTACGACGCCAAGAATCAGCAGTTGCTGTTGTGTCCTGAGGGGTTCCGTGAAAAGCTGCTGCGCGAATGAAGCGGGCGTGTTGCCGCCTAACAACCTGCCCTGAGGTGTTCCGTTTGACGGTGCCAACCTGCCGATGACCCATCAAGAACTGGAATGCCAGCTCATGGCGCGCAGCCGGCAAAGCATGGTCGCGGTGAGCGCTCGCTGTTGCTCAGATCGCCATTTTTAGCCTGCTGCGGGCCGGCTTGCCTGATCGGGCTGAACCGTCCGCCCAAAGGGGCAGTATCTAGTGTTGACCAGACCCATGCGAGTGAAGTCAGGTGTGGCAGATCAGCTACTGCGGCGCGTGGAACAACGCTAGCCAGGCCAGCGTGTTTTTGACTCGATGGGTCGGTTCTGTCGTTGTGCGGTGGCAACAAGCCAAATGGTGGGCCTACTAGGACTTGAACCTAGAACCAACGGATTATGAGTCCGCTGCTCTAACCAATTGAGCTATAGGCCCGCGTTGGATGCTGCGGCAGGTGTTGCGCCTGCGTGGGGCGGGTATTTTGCCATGTTAGGTCTGGATTGTGCGGCCGCGGCAACGAAAAAGCGCCGGGCTGGCCGGCGCTTTTCTGGATCAGCTTTCGTCGAGGAAGCTGCGTAGGTGCTGGGCGCGGCTGGGATGACGCAGCTTGCGCAGGGCCTTGGCTTCGATCTGCCGAATCCGCTCGCGGGTAACGTCGAACTGCTTGCCGACTTCCTCGAGGGTGTGGTCGGTATTCAGTTCGATGCCGAAGCGCATGCGCAGCACTTTGGCCTCGCGCGGGGTCAGGGTGGCCAGGATGTCGTGGGTGGTTTCCTGCAAGGATTCGACGGTGGCAGAATCCTGCGGGGCCACGGCATTGCCGTCTTCGATGAAGTCGCCCAGATGCGAGTCTTCGTCATCACCGATGGGCGTTTCCATCGAGATCGGTTCCTTGGCGATTTTCATCACCTTGCGAACCTTGTCCTCGGGCATTTCCATCTTTTCCGCCAGTTCTTCGGGGGTCGGTTCACGACCCTTTTCCTGCAGCATCTGGCGGGAGATTCGGTTGAGCTTGTTGATCGTTTCGATCATGTGCACCGGGATTCGGATGGTGCGCGCCTGATCGGCGATGGAGCGGGTGATGGCCTGGCGAATCCACCAGGTGGCGTAGGTGGAGAATTTGTATCCGCGCCGGTACTCGAATTTGTCCACCGCCTTCATCAGGCCGATATTGCCTTCCTGAATGAGATCCAGGAACTGCAGGCCACGGTTGGTGTATTTTTTCGCGATGGAAATCACCAGGCGCAGATTGGCCTCGACCATTTCCTTTTTGGCGCGCCGGGCTTTGGCCTCACCGATCGACATGCGGCGGTGAATTTCCTTGATTTCCGGGGTGGGCAGCAAGGTATCGGCTTCGAGTTGCAGCATGCGATTTTGCAATTCCAGCAACTCTTCCTGATGCATGCCGATGCGTGAGGAATATTTCCGTTTGGCGCGGATGAGTTTTTCAATCCAGGCCGCATTGGTGGCGTTTTTCGGGAATTGCTTGATGAAATCGGCGCGGGCCATGCCGGCATCACGCACGATGATGCGCATCATGCTGCGTTCGATCTCGCGAATGGCGGCGACCTGGTTGCGCAGATTCTGAGCGATTTCGTCCGTGACCTTGGGGGGCAGCTTCAAGCTCATGAACTTGTCGGTCAGGGCATCTCGCGCAACTTTGGATTCCTTGTGCTGAAAGCCTTTGGATTCCAGTTTCTCCATCATGGTGTCGAACAGCGATTGCAGCTCAGCAAACGCCGCGGCCACTTCCTCGGGGTCCGGGCCGGTGTCCACCGGCTGTTCGACTTCCTCGCCGGTTTCTTCCGCCAGTTGCGCGGCTTCAAGCGCGGCGGCAGACCCTGGACCGCTCAGTGGGTCGCCGGTTTCCGGATCGACAAAGCCCAGAATCACGTCGGTCAGGCGGCGCTGCTCGGCCTGGATGTCGGCATAGTGCTCCAGCAGAATGGCCGTGGTTTCCGGGTGTGCGGTCAGGGAGGCCATGGCTTCGGCCAGACCTTCCTCGATGCGCTTGGCAATGCGGATTTCGCCTTGCCGGTCGAGCAGTTCGACGCTGCCCATTTCGCGCATGTACATGCGCACCGGGTCCGTCGTGCGGCCGAATTCCGCATCCAGGGCCGCCAGCGTGGCGACGGCTTCCTCGGTTTCGTCGTCATCGTCGTCAACGTCAACCGCGGCGGAATCGGTGAGCAGCAGCTCTTCTTCGTCCGGCGCTTCCTCATGCACCTTGATGCCGAGATTATTAAGTTGCGAAACGATCTCTTCGATCTGTTCAGGATCGACGAAGTCGTCGGGCAGATGGTCGTTGACCTCTGCGTAGGTGAGGTAACCGCGTTCCTTACCTTGCGCAATCAGAAGCTTAAGCTTTGACTGTTTTTCAACACTCATGGAGTATGGCTTTCCAGCTGGGAGGGCGGCGTCAGGGTGCTGATGCGCGCACTATAGGCACAATAAAACCTCTATGGTAGCAAATCGCTGCCAGGGCGTCTCTATTCGGAGCGCCGATTCTTCAATTGGTTCAATGCTTTTAGCCGCGCTTTGCCGTCCTCATCGAGTTCGCCGCGGCGGGCGGCTTCGAGCAACTGGTCCAGTTCGCTCTTGTGGGATTCCTTCAGGAGCTTTTCGCACAGCCAGACAAACTCGGAAATGGCGGTTTCTTCGTCGATTTCCGGATCGACCAGGGACAGCTGTTCCAGGGCATCGTGTTCCTGGCGTCCGGCATAGGCATTGATCAGCGCGGCGCAGTGCAGCTGCGGGTTGTGATGCAAGCGGTCGAGCAGCTCGCTGAGCAAGGTGGCGCCGGGCACCGGGCTGAGCGCCAGTCCTTCGACGTCGGTGAAGGCTTCCGCGCAGCGCGGGTAGTTCAGCAGCCGCACGATGGCGCGGCGCACGGGTGTCATGCGGCGTGGGGCCGCAATCGGCCGGCGTTGCACTTCGGCTTGCTGGCGGGGGCCGATCAGCCGGGCGACCGCGGGCTCGCTCAGGCCGGCCAGCTGTTCCAGGCGCTGCAACATCAGGGCACGAAAGGCTGGCGCCTGAATCGTTGCCAGGGTGGCCCTTGCGCTTTCCAGCAGGGCCGCCCGACCTTCAGCCTGGTCCAGTTCCAGGCCGGTTTGCAGCCGTTCCAGCAGGCGTTCGGACAGGGGCATGGACTGATCGAGCCGCTTCTGGAAGCCGGCGGCGCCTTCGCGGTGGACGAGGCTGTCCGGGTCATCCTTTTCCGGCAGGAACAGGAAGCGGATGTCCATGCCGTCGGTCAGGGCGCTCAGCGCGATGTCCAGGGCCCGATCGGCTGCGCGGCGACCCGCGGCATCCCCATCGAAACAGAATACGATCTGGCGGCACTGCCGGGTGAGCAGCTGGATGTGCTCACTGGTGGTGGCGGTGCCCAGGGTGGCCACGGTCTGATGGAAACCGAATTGCGCCAGGGCGATGACATCCATGTAGCCCTCGACCACGATCAGCTGTGGCAGCTCACGCAAGGCCTGTTTGGCTTCAAACAGGCCGTAGGCCAGGCTGCCCTTGTGAAATACCGGCGTTTCCGGTGAATTCAGGTATTTGGCCGGGTCATCCTCCAGCGTCCGGCCGCCAAACGCGACCACCCGGCCGCGTTGGTCGCGGATCGGAAACATCAGTCGGTTGCGGAAGCGGTCGTAGTATCCGCCGCCGTCTCGGCGGATCAGCAGGCCGGCCTGTTCGGCGCTGTCCTGCGGACTGATGGATGCGCTCAGGAAGTCCCACTGTGCGGGGGCAAAGCCGAGCTCGTAGCGCTGGATCATCTCCGCGCTGACGCCGCGTTGGTCCAGATAGGCCTGGGCCGCGCTGTCCGCCGTCAGGGCATCGCGAAAGCGTTGATGCGCCCGATCCAGAATCTGATACAGGGTCTTGTTGCGCGTGGCCTGGCCGTCGTCGCCCTGGCGCGGGACTTCGACGCCGGCAATGCCGGCCAGGACTTCAACGGCGCTGGGGAAATCCAGTCGGTCGTGGTCCATCAGAAAGCGCAGGGCGTGGCCGTGCGCGCCGCAGCCGAAGCAGTGGTAAAACTGCTTGTGCGGGACCACGTTGAAGGAGGGGGTTTTTTCGCTGTGAAACGGGCAGCAGGCTTTCCATTCGCGCCCGGCGCGCTTCAATTCGACGCGGGGGCGGATGACTTCGACGATATCGACCCGGCTCAGCAGATCGTCAATAAATTCCTGGGGAATCAAGCCCTTCTGATTTAAGCCGTGAGGCGGGCTTTGACCAGCTGGCTCACCTTGCCCATATCGGCCTGGCCCTGGACGCGCGGTTTGAGCTGCGCCATGACTTTGCCCATGTCCTGTGGTCCAGCCGCACCTGCCGCGGCAATGCACTCATCGATCAGTGAGCCCAGCGCGCTGTCATCGAGCTGCGGAGGCAGGTAAGCCTCCAGAATGGCGGCTTCGGCGGCTTCGTTCTCCGCCAGATCCTCCCGACCACCCGCGCTGAATTGCTTGGCGGCCTCGCGGCGCTGTTTGATCAGCTTCTCGACGATGCTCAGTATCTCGGCATCGCCAAGTTCCACGCGCTCGTCCACTTCCCGCTGCTTGATCGCGGCGGAGAGCAGGCGCAAGGTCGATAGCGTACCCGTTGCACGGGCGCGCATCGCAGCTTTGATGTCGGCTTGAACTTGGGCGCGGAGGCTCATCGTGAGAGCGCCGCGATCAATACATGCGCTGGCGGCGCATTACATCCCGGGAAAGTTTCTTGGCGTGGCGCTTCACCGCGGCGGCGCGCTTGCGCTTGCGTTCCTGGCTGGGCTTTTCGAAGAACTCTTTGCGACGCACGTCGGTAAGGACGCCGGCTTTTTCGCAAGTGCGCTTGAAACGTCGCAGGGCGACTTCAAACGGTTCGTTTTCCTTGACTCTTACGCTTGGCATTCAGGCCTCAGTATGGCTGATAAATGTACGCCGGATCACCCGGCGGAAAAAGGGCGCAGATTCTACGTTTCTGAGCCGGGAAATACAATAGCGGGCCGAGTTTGCGACAATGGTCAACTATCAACAGCTCGGGAACAGATGCGTGACAGCAGACGAGGGCGCCCTGGTTCTGGGCATCGAGTCATCGTGTGACGAAACGGCGGTGGCACTTTATCAGATTGGCCGGGGGGTGCTCGCAGAAGCTTTGCACAGCCAGGTGGAATTGCATGCCCAATATGGGGGCGTGGTGCCCGAGCTGGCCTCACGGGATCATGTGCGCTATCTGCCGCTCCTGTTGCGCCAGGCTCTGGATGAGGCCGCGGTGGCGGCAGCCGATCTGGACGCGATTGCCTATACCGCCGGCCCCGGCCTGGTGGGGGCGTTGTTGACCGGCGCGGCGATGGCCACCGGTCTGGCGCAGGGTCTGCGCAAGCCTCTGCTCGGAATTCATCACATGGAGGGGCACTTGCTTGCGGCGATGATTGCGCAACCCAGCCTGAAATTTCCCTTCGTCGCGCTGCTGGTGTCCGGCGGGCATACGCTGCTGGTGGCCTGTGCCGGCCTCGGCCGGTATACGGTGCTGGGTCAGAGTCTGGATGATGCGGCGGGCGAGGCCTTTGACAAGACTGCGCAACTTCTGGGGCTGCCCTATCCGGGGGGACCGGCCCTGGCG
The DNA here is from genome assembly GCA_041624435.1 of Oceanococcus sp. Taxonomy (GTDB): domain Bacteria; phylum Pseudomonadota; class Gammaproteobacteria; order Nevskiales; family Oceanococcaceae; genus Oceanococcus. Next base: position 5,959 of record JBFJVB010000010.1, read on the forward strand.
GCGCTGGCGAGCCAGGGCCAGCCCGGCCGGTTCAAGCTGCCGCGGCCGCTGACCCGGCAGCGTTCGCTGGATTTCAGTTTCAGCGGTCTGAAAACCGCGGTGGCGACTCAGCTGGCGCGGGTGGAGGGCAGCAGGGAGCATGCGGATCTGGCCCATGAATTCGAGGCGGCGGTGGTCGAAACCCTGGCAAAGAAATGTCTTTGGGCACTGGAGGACAGCGGCATGCAGCAGCTGTTGGTGGCGGGTGGGGTGGCCGCCAATGCCCGCTTGCGCGAGACCCTGGAGCGGCTGTGCCGGCAGCGCGGCGCGGCCTTTGTGGCGCCTGCGCCGGCCCTGTGCACGGATAACGCGGCGATGATTGCTCACGTTGGGGCCTTGCGGATCGCCGAGGCCGAACAGTCCGTTCACGCGCCGGTGCGGGCTCGCTGGCCGCTGCACGAACTGCGGCCCCCAAGCAGTGCCGGCCATGTCTGATTACCTGTTCATCGACGGCCTGGCGATCGACTGCTGCATCGGCGTGTATGCCTGGGAGCGCAGCATTCGTCAGCGTGTGGTTCTGGACCTGCGTTTGTATGGCGACTGGCGTACCGCCGCAGGCAGCGATGCCTTGCCCGATACGCTGGATTACAAGGCCGTGTCCGATCGTTTGATCGAGTATGTCGAGGCCAGCGAGTTCGAGCTGATCGAGGCGCTGGCCGAAGCCGTCGCGGAGCTGCTCCTGCGCGAGTTTGCGGTCCGCAAGCTGCGTCTGCGCTTGAGCAAGCCGGGCGCGGTGCCGGCCGCGCAGAATGTCGGCCTGCAGATCGAGCGCGAGGCCTGAAGCCCAGGTTTCGCCCCCGGCGGCCTGCGCCGTCATTGGATTGACAAGCCTTTGCCGGGGAGTTCCAGGGGCTCACTGACAGCACCCTGCGCGGGGGCTGCTCCGGAGCATGGATGATCTAAGGGCTGGCGCTGGGCGGCGTCTCGCGGGGCTTGAGCGGGTAGTTGCGTTTGAATTCATCCAGGCGCGTCACCCGGGCCCGGCTGAGAGCCTGTCCCAGGGCTGCTCCGGCATAGCCCTGACTGAGCAGGTCCTGTGGTTTGATGCTCAGGGCTGCGGCAGCGGCGGCGCGCAGATAGTCGGCCTGGGGGTAGGGCTGGTGTTCCAGGCCGGTTCGGCCCCGGGCATCAGCTTCACAGGCCAGCAGAAAGACTTCCAGCCGCTGCGGGCGGCGGAACGCATCCAGGGATTCCAGCAGCTTCAACACCGTCCGCGGGCGCAGTTCCAACGCCTTGTGGCAGTGCAAATGATGCGCGGCCACGGCCTGTGCGGTTTCCTTGAGTGCTCGTGGCACCTTGAGGCGCTGACAGAAAGCCTCGATCAATGGTACGCCGCGCTGTTCGTGGCCGCGGTGACCGGGCAGGACGAATCCGGGCGTGGTGGCCTTGCCGAAATCGTGACACAGCACGGCGAAGCGAACCTCCAGGGTGGTGCTGAGCTGCGCGGCCTGTTCCAGGGCGAGCATGGCATGGATGCCGGAGTCGATTTCCGGATGATATTTCGCGGTTTGCGGCACCCCGAACAGATTGTGTACTTCAGGAAACAGCACGCGCAGCGCTCCGGCCTCGCGTAACAGCCTGAAAAACTCCGCGGGATGGTCGCTCAGCAAGGCTTTTTCGGTTTCGCGCCAAAGCCGTTCCGCGACCAGATGCTCCAGTTCACCGCTGTCCGCCATGGCCTGCAGCAGGGCCAGGGTTTCCTCGGCCAGGGTGAAGCCCAGGGCGTGGAAGCGCGCTTTGAAGCGCGCGGTACGCAACACCCGCAGGGGGTCTTCGGCGAAATGCGCCGACAGGTGCCGCAGGCGCCGCTGGTGCAGATCGGTCTGGCCCCCATAAGGATCAATCAAGGAGCCATCGGCCGCCTGGGCGATGGCATTGATGCTCAGGTCGCGCCGGTAGAGATCCTGTTCGAGTGTGACCTCCGGGTCGGCGTGAAAGGTGAAGCCATGGTAGCCATGGCCGGTTTTGCGCTCGGTGCGCGCCAGGGCGTACTCCTCACCGGTACGCGGGTGCAGAAACACCGGAAAATCCTTGCCGACGGGCCGGAAGCCCGCATCCAGCATGGCCTGCGGCGAGCTGCCCACCACCACCCAGTCGCGCTCTGCCACGGGCAGATCAAGCAGTCGGTCGCGTACCGCGCCACCGACCAGGTAGGTCTTGCCGGGGGCGGCAGGGAGCGGTCCGGGCCACGTCGCAGGCATCGGCCTGGTCCGCTTCAGGCCAGACGCTGGCGAATGTCTTCGATGCGCTTGCGGTTTGCGCCCATGTCGGAATACCCCAGGCGTGACGCGCTGCGTACATGGATCTGCTGCTGTTCGGCATCGAGCAGGAATTCCACATCATCGACAAAACCCATCAATGGGCTGGTGTATTCCGCGTACAGGTAGTTGTCGGTGGCGCTGACGATCTGGGCGTCGCTGGCCACGATTTCCTTGAGTCTGGCCCAGATTTGCAACGCATCCCCTGGCGCACTCAGCGGTGCGATGGCGGCGTATCCGGAGCTGGCATGACTGCACACGGAATTGGGTTTCTTGGAGGGGCCCAGCAGTTGGCCATTGTGTACACCGAGCCGGGAGGGGCGCTTGCCGCTAAATTTGAACATGGGGATTGCCTTTTTCCTGTGGGTTTGAACGATCCAGCCAGCGTACACCGCGAAGCTGCGAGGCGAGGATCGCGTCGTGGACTGCGGTTACGGCCTCGGGACGTGGAAAACTCCGGCGCCAGGCCAAAGTGATGCGGCGGGTCGGCGCACTGCCGCGAAATGGTCGGGTGGCCAGCAACTGGCCCTGGTCTGTTTCCGGGTTGATCGAGGTCAGCGGCAGCACGGTAATGCCCAATCCACTGGCCACCATATGCCGAATGGTTTCCAGGCTGCTGCCGGCGAAAGGCTCATCGGTATCCGGCCGATCCGCGCAGTCCGGACATTGGGCGATGACCTGGTCGCGAAAGCAATGGCCTGGTCCGAGCAGCAGCAGGTTGTCCTGGGCGAGCAGCTTGGCGTCGATGCTGGGTTTGGCTGTCCAGGGATGGTCCAGGGGCAGGGCGACGACGAAATCTTCATCGTAGAGCGCCCAGGTGTTGACCGCCGGCGGCGCAAACGGTTCGGCCACGATGATCAGATCCAGCTCATTGCGGCGCAGCTGGGCGCTCAGTTCACTGGTGAAATTTTCCTCGATCAGCAGCGGCATCCTGGGCGCGCTGGATCGCAGGGTCGGGATCAGTCTGGGCAGCAGATAGGGGCCGATGGTGTAGATGACACCCAGCCGGAGGCGTCCGCTCAGGGGGTCCTGGTCCTCGCTGGCGATGGCTTCAATCAGCTGCGATTCCGCCAATACCTTGCGCGCCTGGGCGATGATCCGCTGCCCGATGGGGGTGGGCTTGACCTCGCCACGCTGGCGCTCGAAGACGGTGATGCCAAGCTGGCCTTCGAACTTCCGCAGGGCGACCGACAGGGTCGGCTGGCTGACAAAACAGCGCTCCGCGGCGCGCCCAAAATGCCGCTCCTTGTCCAGGGCGACGATGTAGCGCAGTTCGGTGAGGGTCATGTGAGCCAGTCCCGCGGGCGCAGATAATCCTCGTACAGCATGGCTTCGGCGGAGCCCGGGGCCGGTGTCCAGGCATAGTCCCAGCGCGCCAGGGGCGGCATCGACATCAGGATGGATTCGGTGCGTCCGCCTGACTGCAGGCCAAACAGGGTGCCGCGATCATAGATCAGGTTGAATTCGACGTAGCGACCGCGCCGGTACAGCTGAAATTCGCGCTGCTGCGGCGTGACTTTCGTGGCTTTGCGGCGTTCGACCACGGGCAGGTAGGCGGGCAGAAACCGTTGTCCAACGGCCCGGGTCAGCGCGAAAGCCGCGTCGAAACCACCGGCCGTGTAATCGTCATAGAACAGACCGCCGACGCCGCGGGTCTCGCCGCGATGGGGCAGGAAGAAATACTCATCGCAGTGACGTTTGAACTCCGGGTAGCGCTGGGCTCCCACGGCCTCGCGGGCATGGCGGTGCCAGTGCAGCACGTCCTCGTGCACGGGATAGTAGGGGGTCAGGTCGAATCCGCCGCCGAACCACCAGATGTCGCCGGCCTGGAAATAGCGCACATTCATGTGGGTGGTCGGCACATGCGGGTTGCGCGGATGCACGACCAGCGACACCCCGGTGGCGACGAATTCGCGTCCCGCCAGTTCCGGGTGGCGCTTGCTCGCGCTGGCCGGCAGATTCGCCCCCAGGACCCGGGAAAAGTTCACCCCGGCGCGTTCGAATACGGTGCCATCGGCGAGCACCCGCGAGAGTCCGCCGCCGCCTTCCTCGCGCTCCCAGGCATCTTCGGCAAAGCGCGCGTCGGGCTCCTGGGACTCCAGGCCCTGGCAGATCTCGGTTTGTAGCTGGCGCAGGAAGGTGTCGACGGCGGCGAGGCGCTCGGCAGGGCTCATGGGCGAATCAATTGTCCGGTGGAAGGGTCCATGATACGGCTTGGCTGGGTCTGCTGACCAAGCGAGCCGGGCAAGAGGTAATCGATGCCTTCGCCCAGCGCACGCCGGACCTGCAAGGCGCGTCTGGCGCTGGGCTGACCGTGCCGATTGGCGCTGGTGGACACGATGGCCTGACCAGCCCTCAGGCACAGGGCGCGGATCAACGGATGCGCGCTGATCCGCACGGCGAGCGTGCTGTGGCAGCCGCGCAGCAGGGGCGAGACATCGGGGCGCGCCGGCAGCAGACAGGTGAGGTGGCCGGGCCAGTACCTGGCTACGCCGGGCGGAATCTCATCCACGGCGAGCCAGGGGCGGAGCTGGGACCAATCGCTGGCGACCAGGATCAGGCCCTTGCGCCAGGATCGCTGTTTGAGGCACAGCAGGCGCGCCAGGGCCTGTGGGTTGGCTGGATCGCAGCCGATGCCCCAGACGGCCTCGGTCGGATAGGCGAGCAGGCCGCCCTGACGCACGCAGCGGGTGGCCTGACGCAAATGCCAGGGACTCACCTGCGCGAACCTCAAGCGTTCTGCAAACGTTCCTGCAAGGCGGCGTCCGTGGCCAGGACCTTGGCCGCTGCTGCCGCGCGTTCGGCGACGACTTTCTGGTGCAGGGCGGGGTCGGCCTGGGCCAGGATCTGAGCCGCCAGAAAGCCGGCGTTTTTGGCGCCGGCATTGCCGATCGCCACGGTGGCCACCGGTACGCCACCGGGCATCTGCACCGTTGAAAGCAGTGCGTCGAGGCCTTCCAGGGCGCCCTTCATCGGTACGCCGATGACCGGTCGCTGGGTCATCCCTGCGACGGCGCCGGCCAGGTGTGCGGCCAGCCCTGCGGCACAGATGAACACCCGCGCGCCGCGCGCTTCGGCATCCTGTACATAGGCTTTGGTGGCATCGGGCGTGCGATGCGCAGAGGTCACCTTGACTTCATAGGTGATGTCGAAGGCTTTGAGTACGGCCAGGGTTTTTTCCATTACCGGAAAATCAGTGTCCGATCCCATCAGAACAGCAACGAAAACAGATTGGCTCATGGTTTTGACTTGGGTTTGGGTTTGGGTTTGGGTTTAGCTTTGGCTTTGGCCTTTGCCGGGGCTTTAGCTTTCGCAGGAGCTTTGGCTTTGGCTGGAGCTTTGGGTTTCGCCGCGGCCTTTTTCTTGGCACCACCGCGCGGTTTCTTTTCCGGTGCTTTTTCCAGCAGCAGCTGGCAGGCGGCCAGATCAAGGCTTTCGGCATCCACATCCTTGGGGATGCGCGCATTCTTGTTGCCGTCCGTGATGTACGGCCCCCAGCGTCCCTTGAGAATCTGGATGCCTTCGGCCTCATACACCCGGATGATTTTTTCCAGGTCGGCCTGAATCTTGGCTTTGATCAGTTCTCGGGCGCGATCTTCCTCGACGGTGTAGGGGTCGTCTTCCTTGAGCGAGACAAAGGTGCTGCCGTACTTCACGTAAGGCCCAAAGCGGCCGATATTCGCCGTGATGGTCTGGCCGTCTTCGGTGCTGCCGACTTCGCGCGGCAGTTTGAACAGTTCCAGCGCGTCCTCGAGCGTGATCTTGTCCATGCTCTGGCCGGGGCGCAAGCCGGCAAAACGCGGTTTGTCCTCGTCGTCCTTGGTGCCGATCTGGACATACGGCCCGTAGCGGCCCAGACGCACGGACATGGGTTTGCCGCTGTCGGGATCGGTACCGATTTCCCGCGCCGAGGCGACTTCGGCGCGCGGGATATCGGCCTTCTCTTCAACCAGGGTGTGGAACGGGGTCCAGAATTCCTCCAGCAGGGAGATCCAGCCGCGCTCGCCGCGCGATACCGCGTCGAGTTCATCTTCCAGCTTGGCGGTGAACCGGTAGTCCACATACTGCTCGAAATGCTGGGTCAGAAACCGGCTGACGATCTTGCCGACATCGGTGGGTTGGAAGCGCTTGCTTTCCAGCATCACGTATTCGCGATTGAGCAGCGTGGTAATGATGCTGGCGTAGGTCGAGGGCCGGCCGATGTCGTACTCTTCCAGGGTCTTGACCAGACTGGCCTCGGAGTAGCGGGGTGGGGGCTCGGTAAAGTGCTGGACGCTGAGAATATCGTTCAGCGGAATGTTGTCGTCTACTTCCAGCTCGGGCAGTTTTTCGTCCTTGTCATCGTCCTGGGCGTCATCCCGACCCTCCAGATAGACCGCGATGAAACCCGGTTCGACCAGGGTTGAGCCGGTGGCGCGAAACACGCCGACATCGCCAGCCTGCAGGTTCGCGCCCACCGTGTTGTACAGGGCGTGCATCATCTGCGACGCGACCGCGCGCTGCCAGATCAGCCGGTAGAGCTTGGCCTGATCCGGTTCCAACTGGCTGGCCATCTGTTCCGGACGACGCTGTGCCGAAGTCGGGCGAATGGCTTCATGCGCTTCCTGCGCATTCTTGGATTTTGATTTGAACTGCCGCGGTTGATCAGGCAGTGAAGGGGCGCCGTACTGCGTGCCGATCAGGGCGCGAATATCCTCGATCGCTTCATTGGACAGACTGACCGAGTCGGTACGCATATAGCTGATCAGGCCGACGCGTTCGCCGTCAATCTGGATGCCTTCGTAGAGTTGCTGCGCCGTACGCATGGTGCGATTGGCAGAAAAGCCCAGTTTTCGCGCCGCTTCCTGCTGCAGGGTGGAGGTGGTGAAGGGCGGGGCGGGATTACGCTTGCGTTGCTTGCGCTCGACCTCGGCCACGCGCAGAAATCCGGCTGCGGCGGCGAGCAGGCGTTCGCGAGCGTCGTTCGCTGTTTCCCCATCGGTGATGGTGAACTGCTCGACCTTGTTCTGATCCAGGCGAGTCAGCTTGGCCTGAAAATTCTGTTGCTGTTTGCTCAGCCCGGCGGTGACCGTCCAGTATTCCTGCGGAATGAAGGCGTCAATGGCCTCTTCGCGCTCGACAATCAGGCGCAGCGCTGGACTCTGGACCCGGCCCGCGGACAGGCCGCGTTGCACTTTGCGCCACAGCAGCGGCGACAGATTGAAACCGACCAGATAATCCAGGGCCCGCCGTGCTTGCTGGGCATTGACCAGGTCCGTGGAGACTTCGCGGGGATTGGCCACGGCCTCTTTCACCGCGGCTTTGGTGATTTCGTAGAACACCACGCGCTTGACGGCCTTGCCGTCGAGCAGATCGCGTTCGCGCAGCAGTTCCAGCAGGTGCCAGGAAATGGCCTCACCCTCGCGATCGGGGTCAGTGGCCAGAAGCAGGGTGTCGGCTTTCTTCAGGCTGTCCGAAATCTTGCGGACATGCTTTTCGTTGCGCTCGATGACTTCGTAGCGCATCTGAAACTCATGTTCGGTATCGACCGCGCCTTCCTTGGGGATCAGATCGCGCACATGGCCGTACGACGCCAATACGTCATAGTCAGGGCCCAAGTACTTCTTGATCGTGGACGCTTTCGCGGGTGATTCAACAATAACGAGGTTGCGGCTCATGCCGGTTCGAGTCTTAGTCTGGGAGGTCTAGAGGGGCGCAACTTGAACCAAGCGATACCGACAAGTCAAATATCCGGGTTCGATCCGTGCGCATTCGGGGCCGGGGAAATCGCTTGGGCCAGGGCTGTTGCGGAGCCGCTGGCGGCCCGCCGGCTAATGCATCCAGCCGCCTTGAGGGTCGTAGATCAGATCTTCCATCCGGGCAAAGGCGTCTTCCTGTCCGGGTTGGGCGAACAGCACCATGAGAATCACCCACTTCGCCTGTTCCGCGCCGATATCATCGTCGTTGAGTGCCAGCAGTCGGTCGATGACGGTTTCGCGGCTGTCGGCGCTGAGGATGCCCAGACGCTCCACATGCAGGAGAAATCCCCGGCAATCGGTATTCAGGCGCGAAATTTCGCTGTCGGCGAAAACCCGGATGGCGCCCTGCGACTGAAGTTCAGGCTTTTCCCGGCGTTCCTCGAGATCGGCCAGCCAGTCGAAGGCGTGCTCGATTTCTTCGCGCGGGAAGCCGGCAGCCTCCAGTTCGATCTCCAGCGTGGACTGGTCAGTGACGGCTTCAAGCTCATCGTCGAAATAGTTTTCGAACAAGTACAGGAGAACGTCGAGAATGGATTCTTTGGTGTGCATCAAGCCTAACTGCGCTGATAACCGCCGCCGGGTGCGATAGCCACGGCGTCTTGCAGTTCCAGAATCAGTAACATGGAGGAAACGGAGTTCACCGACAGACCGGTTGCCGCGGCGAGCGAATCAATGCTCATAGGGGCATTGTCCAGATGTTTCAGCAACAGCTGATAGTCCTTATCGTGAACCGGGGTAGCCGTCGCTGCTTCTGGCAGCGCCGTCGTTTCGACATTATCTATGATTGAGCCGATTTCTTCCAGGATGTCGTTGGCCGTCTCCACCAGTTTGGCGCCGTTGCGAATCAGCGCATGGCAGCCGCGGGCCATGGGATTGTCGACGGATCCGGGTATGGCGAACACCTCGCGGCCTTGTTCCGCGGCCAGCCTGGCGGTAATCAGTGAGCCGCTGCGCACCGCCGCTTCCACCACCAGGGTGCCGAGGGTGAGGCCGGCGATCAGCCGATTGCGGCGCGGGAAATGTTGACGTCGGGGAGGCGTTCCGGGCGGGTATTCACTGATCAGCAGGCCGTCCTGCGCAATCTGCCGGGCGAGGGCGCCGTGGCTTTTGGGGTAAACGCTATCCAGACCGCAGCCGGTTACGGCGATGGTCAGTCCCTGAGCCTCGAGTGCGCCCAGGTGCGCCGCAGCATCAATGCCCAGGGCAAGTCCGCTGGTGATGACCAGGCCCTTCTGGGCCAGGGTACGGGCGAACAGACGGGCATGACGCGCTCCGGCGGGCGTCGGATTGCGGCTGCCCACAATCGCCAGCTGTGCGGCCTGAAGCAGCTCCGGGTCGCCCTGATAGAACAGCGCAAGCGGCGCGTCGGGCAGGCTTCGGAGGCGCGCGGGGTAGGCATCAGCGTCGCGAAGCAGCAGGCCACAGCCCGGTTGGTCGAGCCAGGCCAGAGCGTCATCGTGGGTGTGGTCCGCGGGCGCTTGCAGATGACTGATGGCGGCGGGCGCCAGGCCGACATCGGCCATTTCGCCGGGCGAGGCCGCCAGAATGCTTTCGACTGAGCCGAAGCGTTGCAGAAGTCGGTCGCCGAGCGCCGGGCCGAGGCCCGGCGTGGTCAGTACATGCAGCCAGTGACGTTGCTGATCAGGTTTAAGCGCCGGGGACAGGATTGGATACCTTGTCCAGAACGTGGATCGGTCGCGTCGCGCGCAGGATCAGGCCATAGCTGAGCGTTTCGAAGGTTTTGAACACCATCAGCTGGCCCGCATTGATCTCCGGCAGGCGGATGCGTCTGGCGAAGGGGCCCGATTTCGGATCTTTCATCTTCCGGCCAGCCTGAAAGACCTGCAGGATGTGGCCGGGCTCCAGACCGTGGTTACTGCCGCGGTTCAGGGTGACGATCTGGTACTGGCCAATCTGCTCGACGCCGTCGTAGACGGCGATAATTCGTCCGGCAACCGGTGACTGCGGTGCCTTGGGGAAGAAATCGGCGTGGAATTCGCTGTAGCTCAGTGGCATCAGCCGATCCATGGTGCGCACTTCGCGCAGGCTGTTGTGCAGGCGGGCATGGGCAACATCACCGAAAGCCTGCACATCGGCCTGGGCCACCGGGATGGCTTCGTAACCGAGCAGGGCGCCGTCATCCGGGTTGATATAGGTCTGACCGCGCCGCATGACGCTGTAGCGAAAGCCGCGCTCTGCGTCGGCGCCGCGCACATAGGCATCGGCTTCACTGCTGCCCAGCAGACGCTGGTCGCCAAACGCGACGATGTGCGGCGCGCGTTCGTAGGCTTCTTTTTCGACAACCCGCGGCCCCTTCAGGAAGGCGCGAATCTCGTCCAGAGGAATGCTCGGGATCGCGGCGCTCAGCGGCGTGCGCCGAATCTGCGGCTGCAGGCGGACGACCCGCTGCGATTCCGGTGGCTCGCGCTGCAGCCGCGGCCGCCCATCGACCCAGACCAGATAGAGTTTTTCTCCGGGATAGATCAGATGTGGATTGGCGACCTGCGGATTGGCATTCCAGAGTTCCGGCCACAGCCAGGGGTCACGCAGAAAGTATTCGGCAATGGCCCAGAGCGTATCGCCTTTCTTGACGGTGTACTCCAAAGGCACATCCGGCTTGAGAACCGGGCCGTCTTGAGCCAGCGCCACGCCCTGCACAAGCGAGCCCGCAAGTAGGACCGAAAATGCCCAGGCCATCCCGGATTTTCGTATGCCTCTATAATTTCGCACTGATATCCCCTTCGCCGCGCCGGCTGACGCCGTCAGTGTTGTCCAGATAACTTTATCAGCATTGCTGAAAAATCAAAGAGTACGCGTTTATGTCGCAGTTGCCGATACTCAAATTTCCCGATCCGCGTTTGCGCGATGTGGCCAAGCCACTGGGCCGCGTGGAAAAAAGCTTGTGGAAAACTTTCGACGATATGTTGGAGACCATGTATGCCGCGCCCGGCGTTGGCCTGGCCGCGACCCAGGTCGGGATTCCGCAGCGCTTCACCGTGATGGACATCTCGGAAAAACATGATCAGCCGCTGATTCTGATCAATCCCGAGATCATTGGTGGCGAGAATTTGTGCGAGGTGGAGGAGGGCTGCCTGTCCGTTCCCGGGCATTACGACAAGGTGCAACGCTACGACGTATTGACCTTCAAGGCCCTGGACCCCGGCGGAAAACTGATCGAAATGGAGGTGGATGGTTTGTTCGCGCAATGCATCCAGCACGAAATTGATCATCTGGACGGGAAATTATTTGTCGATTATCTGTCGCGTTTGAAACGTGAACGAATTCGCAAGAAGTTGCTCAAGGAACTGCGGGCCGGCCGCACATGAGAATTGTTTTCGCGGGCACCCCCGAGTTCGCCGCCGTTCCTCTGCGGGCCCTGCTGGATGCGGCCTGGCCGGTTACGGCGGTGTACACGCAGCCGGACCGGCCCGCTGGACGGGGGCGCAAATTGACCGCCAGCCCGGTCAAGCAACTGGCCCAGGCGCACGCTCTGCCGGTCTATCAGCCCGCCAGTTTGCGCGATCCGGACGCGCAGGCGCAGCTGGCCGCATTGCGCCCCGATCTGCTGATTGTGATTGCCTACGGTTTGATTCTCCCCCCGGCGGTGTTGTCGATTCCGTCGCTGGCCTGCGTCAATCTGCATGCGTCGATGTTGCCGCGCTGGCGCGGAGCCGCGCCGATTCAGCGTGCGATCGAGGCGGGCGATACCCGCACCGGTTTATGCCTGATGCAGATGGATGCCGGACTGGACACCGGCCCGGTACTGGCTCAGGCCAGCTGGCCCATCGATGCGCAGTGCAGCGCGGGCGAGCTGCACGATGCGCTGGCTGCACTGGGCGCCGAGCGCCTGCCGGTTTGGCTGACTGCCCTGCAGGCGGGCGAGTTGCAGCCCAAGCCCCAGGACGAGGCGCTGGCCACCTACGCGCACAAGTTGAGCAAGGCGGATTCCAGGCTGGATTGGAGCCAGGACGCGGACGTGCTGGCGCGCCGGGTTCGCGCATTCAACCCCTGGCCAGTGGCCTGTGCCGAATTGCACGGGCAGAGCGTCAAGCTGTGGGCGGCCAGCGCCAGGCCGGAGCGGGGCGAGGCCGCACCCGGTGAAATCTTCGCGCTGACAGAAACCGGTTTGCAGGTGGCCTGTGGTTCGGGCAGCCTTGTCATCCGCGAAATGCAATTTCCTGGTGGCCGACGACTGCCCGCTGCCGAAATCGCCCGTGGGCGCAGTTTGCTGGGAGAACGCTTTGCCACCGTCACCGTATAAAGGGCGGCCCCGACGGGGCAAGTCAGCGCCGGCCCCTGCGGTCGTGGACAGCCGGGTCGTGGTCCTGGGGGCGCTGAGCGCCGTGCGCCAGGGGCGTAATTTGCCCGATGCCCTGGTCGAGGCCGGTAATGCCGCGCTGGCGCCGCGTGATCGGGCCTTCGCCCGTCGTCTGGCCCAGCATGCGGTGCGGCATCAGCGCCGACTGGAATGGGAAATGGCGCGCTACCTGCAGCGCCCTACCCGCGATGCGCAGATCTTGAATTTGCTCTGGCTGGGGGGCGCCCAGATCGACATGGGGGATGTGGCGACCCATGCGGCGGTCAATTCGACCGTGGATCTGGCGCCGCAGCGCCTGCGTGGTCTGATCAACGCCATCTTGCGGCGGCGTCTGCGCGAACCCCCGCCGCCGCCCGGCGACCCCGCCGTGCTGCACTCGTTTCCCGACTGGTTGTTCCAGGCCATCGCGCGTGATTGGGGCGCGCAGGCGCCGGCAGTGGTGGCGGGCCTGAATGAGGATCCGCCCCTGTGTCTGCGGGTCAACCGCTTGCAGATCAGTCGCGACGAGTACGGCGCCCAGCTGCTCGAGCGCGGTCTGGCGGCGACGGCGCTGGGTGAGGATGGCTGGGTGCTGGAGCAAAGCGTCGCGCTCAGCGAGCTGCCGGGTTTCGAGCAGGGTCAGGTTTCCGTCCAAGGCGCCTCGGCCCAGATGGCCGCGCGACTGCTGGATATGGCGCCGGATCAGCAGGTGCTGGATGCCTGCGCGGCGCCGGGGAGCAAAACGCTGCACCTGCTGGAACTTCAGCCTGGGATCCGCTGCGTCGCGGTGGACGGCGACGCGCTGCGCCTGAACCGGGTGGCGGAGAATCTGCAGCGCCTGGGTTTGTCGGCCGAGCTGTACTGCGGTGACTTCACCGGCTCGGGGCCCTGGCAGCGTGACTATGATCGCATCCTGCTGGATGTGCCCTGCAGCGGGACCGGGGTCATCGGTCGGCATCCGGATATCAAGAGCCTGCGTCGCGAGAGCGACATCGCGACCCTGCGGGCGCAGCAGTCGGCCTTGCTGGAGGCGGCCTGGAGCCAACTCAAGGCCGCTGGCAAACTGCTGTATTGCACCTGCTCGATCCTGGATGCGGAGAATGATCAGATCGTCGCGAGCTTCCTGGCCGCGCACCCGGATGCGGTCCTGGAGACCATTGAACTACCGTTTGGTCAGGCCAGCGAGTATGGTTGGCGCGTTTTACCTAGGGCGCCCTATGAAGGCTTTTATTACGCACGTCTTGCAAAACGATGATTGGCTCTGAGCTGCGATGAAAATCATTATCCTCGGGGCCGGTCAGGTGGGGTCGACGCTGGCCGAAAATCTGGCCGGTGAGAACAACGATGTCACCGTGGTCGATACCGACAGCGCCCTGTTGCAGGAATTGCAGGATCGGCTGGATATCCGTGCGGTGCCCGGCTTTGCCTCGCATCCCGACGTGCTGGCGCGTGCCGGCGCTGACGATGCGGACATGATCATCGCGGTGACCGACAGCGACGAAATCAATATGGTGGCCTGCCAGGTCGCCTACACCCTGTTTCATACCCCGACCAAGATCGCCCGGGTGCGCGCCTCCGAGTATCAGCGCAATGGCGGGATGCTGTTCGCTCAGGATGCGATGCCGGTGGATATGCAGATCAGTCCCGAGCAGCTGGTGACCGATTACATCACCCGTCTGATCGAATACCCGGGCGCCCTGCAGGTGGTCGATTTTGCCAACGGCCGCGTCCGTCTGGTGGGGGTCAAAGCCCTGTATGGGGGGCCGTTGATCGGTCAGGAGCTGCGCGAACTGGCGACGCATATTCCCGGCGTGGACAGCCGGGTGGCGGCCATCTACCGGCGCGGCAAACCGATTGTGCCGGAAGGCGATACCGTGGTTGAAGCCGGTGATGAAGTGTTTTTTGTCGCCGCGCGAGAAGATATTTCCAAGGTGATGGCGGAATTACGCCGGCTGGACAAGCCGGTCAAGCGGGTGTTGCTGGCCGGCGGGGGCAATATCGGCTTCCGTCTGGCGCAGGCCCTGGAGCAACGCTGCCGGGTACGGCTCATCGAACGCGACCGGGATCGGGCGCGTTACCTGTCGGAACGGCTGAACAATACCATCGTGCTCGCCGGGGACGCGGCGAACGAGAATCTGTTGATGGAAGAAAACATCGAGTATGCCGATGTGTTCTGCGCCGTGACCAATGACGACGAAGCCAATATTCTGTCGGCCATGCTGGCCAAGCGTCTGGGGGCGAAACGGGTCTTGTCGCTGATCAATCGTCCGGCCTATCTGGATCTGGTCGAGGACCGGGATGTGGATATCGCGATTTCGCCGCAACAGAGCACCGTCAGTGCGCTGCTGGCCCATGTGCGGCGCGGCGATGTGGTGCGGGTGCACAGCCTGCGTCGCGGCGCGGCCGAAGCCATCGAAGCGGTCGCGCACGGGGATCAGCGCAGTTCCAAGGTGGTCGGGCGCAGAGTCGATGAAATTCGCTGGCCGCCGGGAGCAAATGTCGCCGCCCTGGTCCGCAATGAACAGGTGCTGATCGCGCATCACGATACCGTGATCGAATCCGAAGACCATGTCATCGTATTCCTGGTCGAAAAACGCTATACCGTGGAAGTGGAGCGGCTGTTCCAGGTGGGAATCACCTTCCTGTGATTGGCGTTTCGGCAAACGGCCACCCCCGCTGGCAGATGCAGCACCCCTATGTGGCGGTGCAGCGGGTGCTGGGCATCCTGCTGATGCTGTTTTCGTTCACGATGCTGACGCCGGTGCCGGTGGCCTTGTTCAATCACGAGCCGCTGAGCAGTTTTCTCGACGCTTTCGCCGTCTCCTTCATTACCGGCCTGGCGATCTGGTGGCCGGTCCGACTCATCCGCGATGACCTGCGCCTGCGCGATGGCTTCCTGATCGTCTGCCTGTTCTGGATCGTGCTGGGTCTGTTCGGCGCGGTGCCGCTGTATGTCAGTCAGGCACCGGCCCTGTCGTTTACCGATGCGGTATTCGAGTCCGTGTCCGGGCTGACCACGACCGGCGCGACGATCCTCACCGGAATCGACGAGATGCCCCGCGGGGTGCTGTATTACCGGCAGCAACTGCAGTGGCTGGGGGGCATGGGGATCATCGTGCTGGCCGTGGCCATCCTGCCGATTCTGGGGGTCGGGGGCATGCAGCTGTACCGGGCGGAAACGCCAGGTCCGGTCAAGGACAACAAGATGACCCCGCGCATCACCGAAACGGCCAAAGCCTTGTGGTTTATCTACATGGGCCTGACTTTGGCCTGCGGGCTGGGCTTCTGGTTTGCCGGCATGTCGGTTTTCGATGCGGTGGGGCACGCGTTTTCCACTGTGGCCATCGGCGGCTTTTCGACTCATGACAGCAGCATGGCCTGGTTCGACAATCCGACGATCGAAGTGATTACCATCGTCTTCATGCTGTTGTCGGCATTGAATTTCGCGCTGCATTTCACGGCCTGGCGCAGCACCAGCCTGCTGGTGTATCTGCGCGATCCGGAGGCTGTGGGCCTGTTTTTCATCAGCGGGCTGCTGATCGTGCTGACCGCCGCGATGCTGTGGTGGACCGGGGTGTACGACGAGCCCGACGAAGTGATGATCAAGGCGGCATTCCAGGCCGTGTCCATCGGCACGACCACCGGTTTCGCCTCTGCGCCTTTTGCCAGCTGGCCATCGTTTCTGCCGGTGATGCTGCTGTTCAGCAGTTTCATTGGTGGTTGCGCCGGTTCGACCGCCGGCGGGATGAAGGTGATCCGCGTCCTGCTGTTGCTCAAGCAGGGCGCGCGCGAGGTGACCCGGCTGATCCATCCCGCCGCGGAAATACCGGTGAAGCTGGGACACCGTGCGGTGTCCAATCATGTGGTGGAAGCGGTGTGGGGGTTCTTCTCGGTTTATGTGGGTCTGTTTGCGGTGATGCTGCTGATCCTGATGGTCACCGGTCTGGATCAGGTGACCGCGTTTTCCGCGGTGGCCGCCTGCCTCAATAATCTGGGGCCGGGCCTGGGCGAGGTGGCCGAAAATTTCGCCGCAATCCCTGCGGTTGCCAAGTGGGTTCTGGTCCTGGCCATGCTGCTCGGACGGCTGGAAATCTTCACCTTGATGGTCTTGTTCACCCCGGCCTTCTGGCGGCGGTAAGGACTGTGTGGCTTGCGTTATCATGAGCGGTTTTTGCCCTGATCAGGATGCCCTATGAGCGTCTTTACACCGGTTACAGAAGCCCAGTTGCAGGCTTATCTTGCGGACTATCCGGTGGGAGAGCTGGTGTCCTATGCCGGCATCGAAGAGGGTATTGAGAATACGAATTTCTTCGTCAGCACGACGCAGGGCGAGTACGTCCTGACCTTGTTCGAACGTACGCCAGCGGTGGATCTGCCTTATTTTCTCGGTGTCATGGGGCATCTGGCGGCGGCGGGCATTCCCAGTGCCCGTCCCGTGCCTGACCGCTCCGGACAGATCCTGCGCAGCTTGAACGGGCGGGCCAGTGCGCTGGTGGAGCGCCTGTCTGGCCGCGGGGTCAGCGTGCCATCGGAGAGCCAATGTGCGGCCCTGGGAGAAACTCTGGCGCGAATGCATCTGGCCGGGGCCGATTTCAGCCCGGTTCGCCCCAACTGCCGCGGTGCCAGCTGGTGGAGCGAGGCGGCCGAACGGCTCAACGGTGAGTTGCCTGCGACGCTCCAGGGCTTGCTGCTGGACGAAATCGACTATCAGGCAAGCCAGGATGACAGGGCCCTGCCCGGCGGCGTGATTCACGCCGACCTGTTTCGCGATAATGCCCTGTTCGATGGTGATGCGCTGCGCGGCATCATCGACTTCTATTACGCCTGCAACGACTGCTGGCTGTATGACCTGGCGGTCTGCGTGAACGACTGGACGATCAACCCGACCGGGACCTGGCAGCCGGCGCCGTACGAGGCCCTGGTCGGGGCGTATCACGGTGTCCGCCCATTCAGTCCTGCGGAACGGCAGCTGTGGATGAGCAAGCTGCGCGGTGCGGCGCTGCGTTTCTGGGTCTCGCGGCTGCTGGACTGGTATTTTCCCCGGCCCGGCGAGCTGACCTACCGCAAGGACCCGCAGGAGTTTGAACGCATCTTGCGGCGGCATCGGCAAACCGTGCTGGAACTGCCAGCGTGAAACCGTTGATGGGGGTTTTGCTGGCGCTGGAAAGGGTGAATCGCGGCCTGTTCTCGGTTGCGGCGTTGGCCTGCTTCGTGATGGCTCTGCTGGGTTGCGGCATCGTGGTGCTGCGCTACGGCTTTTCTCTGGGTTCCATCGCGGCGCAGGAACTGGTGATGTACCTGCATGCCTTCGTGCTGCTGACTGCGGCGGCCACGACCCTGGCCAATGACGGTCACGTCCGCGTGGATATTTTCTATGGTCGCTGGTCGAGCGCCCGCCGCGGCCTGATCGACCTGCTGGGCAGCGTGCTGCTGCTGTGGCCGGTCATGGGGTTCATTTTCTGGGTCAGTTGGGACTACGTGGCCGTGGCCTGGAGTCGGCAGGAATCTTCGGCCGATGCCGGTGGCCTGTCATTCGTGTACCTGCTGAAAAGCCTGATGCTGCTGTTCGCCGCGCAGATGCTGCTGCAAGGCCTGTTGCAGGCGATCCGCGCCTGGCAGCAATGGCAGGCGGGAGCACGCTGATGGCCTTTTTGATGTTTGCGGTGGTCTGTCTGATCCTGCTGCTGGGTTACCCGGTGGCCTTGACCCTGGGCGGCACGGCGCTGTGGTTTGCCCTGCTCGGGGCTGCGGGTGGTCTGCTGCAGCCCAGCGACCTGCTCGCCATGCCCAATCGCCTGTTTGGCATCATCAGCAATGAAACGCTGGTGGCCGTGCCGCTGTTCGTGTTGATGGGGGTGGTGCTGGAAAAAGCCAGGCTGGCGGAGGAGTTGCTGGAATCGATGGCCCTGGCTTTTGGCGCGGTGCGCGGTGGCCTGGGCATTGCGGTGGTGCTGGTAGGCGCCCTGCTGGCCGCGTCCACCGGCATCGTCGGCGCCACCGTGGTGACCATGGGATTGCTGTCCTTGCCCACCATGCTCAAACGCGGCTGTTCGCCCGCAGTGGCCAGCGGCACCATCGCCGCGGCAGGCACCCTGGGCCAGATCATTCCGCCCTCCATCGTGCTGGTGCTGCTGGGCGATGTCCTGTCCTCGGCCTATCAGCAGGCGCAGCTGGCGCAGGGTCTGTTCAGCACCGAAACCGTCTCGGTCGGCGATCTGTTTGTTGGCGCCCTGGTGCCCGGCTTGATGCTGGTGCTGGCCTACATCGGCTATCTGCTGGTGCTGGCCAGAGTCCGGCCACACAGCCTGCCGGGACCGGATCCGGATCACGTGGCGCACTGGAGCGGCATGCGTCTGGCGCGGCGCCTGTTGCTGGGGCTGATGCCGCCCTTGGGGTTGATCGTGACCGTTCTGGGTTCGATCATCTTTGGCTATGCCACGCCGACCGAAGCCGCTGCCGTGGGCGCCTGCGGTGCGATGCTGCTGGCCCTGACGCGAGGGCAGCTGGGCTGGGCGCAGGTGCTGGCGGCGGGACGACAGACGGCGCAGATCACCAGCATGGTGTTTCTGATCCTGATCGGCGCCTCGCTGTTTTCGCTGGTCTTCAATGCCTATCAGGGCGACGAGATCGTGCATCACTGGCTGACCTCGCTGCCGGGCGGTGCGTTCACCGCGATGGCTTGCGTGATGCTGCTGATGTTTCTGCTGGGGTTCATCCTCGACTTCATCGAAATCACCTTCGTGGTCGTGCCGATTGTTGCGCCGGTGTTGCTGCAGCTCGGGCTCGATCCGGTCTGGCTTGGCGTGATGCTGGCGTTGAACCTGCAAACCTCGTTTCTGACACCACCGTTTGGTTTCGCGCTGTTCTATCTGCGTGGCGTGGCGCCGGTCGAAGTCAGTACCGCCGCCATCTATCGCGGCGTGGTGCCGTTTATTGCGATTCAGCTCGCCATGCTGGTGCTGCTGGCGCTGTGGCCAGGTCTGGCCACCTGGTTGCCGCACCAGATCTACGGGTGAACGCCTGGGATTGGCTGGCGCTGGCCGGGGTGTGTGCGGCCGGTGCGGTCTCGCCCGGACCCAGCCTGGCCCTGGTCGTCAGGCATGCGGTGGACTCGCCGGCAGCGGGCCTGCGTTGCGCCCTGGCACATGCCCTGGGGGTGGGTTGCTATGCGGCGCTGGCGGTGACCGGAGTGGCCCTGGTGCTGGCCGAGTCCGCACTGCTGGGGCGGACAGTAGCGGTGCTCGGCGGAATCTGGTTGCTGGGGCTGGCCTTGCGTCTGTGGCGCAGCAGCGCAGCCTGGTCGCCCGCGGCAGTGTCGACCAATCAGGCGCTGCGCGATGGCTTGTTGATGGCCCTGGTCAATCCCAAAGTCATGCTGTTTTTCGTCGCCGTGTTCGCCCGGTTCCTGCCGGCCGGCGCCAGCCCCGCGGAGCATGCGGGCATCGTGCTCCTGGTCATGCTGGTCGATGGGGGCTGGTATGCCCTGGTCAGCCTGCTGCTGCAGCGCCCGGGGCTGTTCGAGCGTTTGCGCCGGCAGGCCGGCTTGATCAATCGCGGCAGCGCGCTGATATTGGCGGGACTGGCGTTCAGTTTATGGTGGGGAGTGCTGCAATGAAGACGCAAAACAGCCTGCAAGCCAGGCACTACCTGGTCACAGGACGGGTGCAGGGGGTCGGGTTTCGCGCGGCCACCGCGGCGCAGGCCCGCCAGCTCGGCGTGTGCGGCTGGGTGCGCAATCTGGCCGATGGCCGGGTCGAGGTCCTGGCCTGGGGCGACCAGCTCGATCAGTTCGAGGCCTGGTTGCGGCATGGGCCGGCTTTGGCCCGGGTCGATGACCTGGTGTCGGAGCCCGCGCCAGGCGAATCCGGCCAGGATTTTCGCCTGCTGCCGACGGCGTAAGGGCGAATTCAGCTCTTGCCTGAATTGAGCAGCGTCAGGAATTCGCTGCGGGTGCGCGAATCATCACGGAAGGCGCCGAGCATGACCGATGTCATCATGCTGGAATTCTGCTTCTCCACCCCGCGCATCATCATGCACAAGTGTTTGGATTCGATGACCACGCTGACGCCCTTGGCGGCCGTCACCTGCTCGATGGCCAGCGCGATCTGGCGGGTCAGGTTCTCCTGGATCTGCAGGCGGCGCGCATACATGTCCACGATTCGGGGAATCTTGGACAGGCCGATCACCTTGCCCGAAGGCAAATAGGCCACATGGCAGCGGCCAATGAACGGCAGCATATGGTGCTCGCACAGCGAATACAGTTCGATGTCGCGCACGATCACCATTTCATCCATTGCGGATTCAAAAATGGCACCGTTGACGATATCTTCCAGGCTCTGGGTGTAGCCGCTGGTCAGGAAGGACATGGCAGCGGCAGCCCGTTTAGGCGTATCTTGCAGGCCTTCGCGGCTTGGGTCTTCACCCACGGCCTGCAAAATGTTTAGGAATTGATTTTCCACGTACGGTGGGTCACAAGCATCTCAAACCATGAATTATGACACAGGGGCCTGGGCAGGCAGCCAAGTTGTGCAACTGCCCCTGGAGCTGATCCGTCCCGGGCAGGGGCAGATGCGCAGAATCTTCGATTCCGCTGCACTGGACGATCTGGCCGAATCCATCCGTTCGGCGGGCCTGATTCAGCCCGTCGTGGTACGCAGTTGCGGCGAGTTTTACGAGCTGGTCGCCGGAGAGCGCCGTTGGCGGGCCGCCCAGCGGGCTGGCTGGCACGAAATTGCCGCCATCGTGCGCGATGATATCGATGATCAGGAAGCGGTGGTGCTGGGCCTGATCGAAAACCTGCAGCGTGAATCCCTGACCCCGATGGAAACGGCGTATGGATTGAAGGAATTGGCTGAACGTCTGCAGCTGACCCATGCGGCAGCGGCTGATCGGCTGGGTAAGTCACGGGTGTATGTCACCAATTTCCTGCGTCTGCTGAATCTGTGTGAAAGCGTGCAGGAACAGGTCAATGCCGGGGAGCTGAGCATGGGGCATGCGCGTGCGCTGGCCACATTGCCCGCGGCAGAGCAGGCGCGCTGGGCGCATCAGACGATCGCCAGACAATGGTCGGTGCGGGTGCTGGAAGCGCGTTTGCGCCATCGCACCGAGGTGTCCCAGCACCGCGGCGACGATGCCGAATGGAAGCGTCTGTCCCGGCGCTTGACCGAACTGCTCGGCAATCGGGTTGAACTTCAGGGTGATGCCAAGGGCCGGGGGGAACTGAAAATTGGTTTTCATTCCTTCGCTGAGCTGGATGGCATCCTGGAGCGGCTCGGATATGAGAGCGACGGGTTTTGAACGTTGCTGGTCGACGAGTGTCCATGAAGGGACTGGTTTTGGTCCGCGCGCTGGTGTAGCGTGAGCAAATTGAATTGATAAAAATCAGGAGACAATGCTATGTCCAGACTCCGTCGAGCGGTGTTTGCTACCGCCATTACCGGGTTATGCGCAGGCTTCAGCCTTTCGGCGCAGGCCAAAGTATCGGCTGCCGAAGCCGACCGGCTGGGCAAGGATCTGATGCCGCTGGGAGGGGAGAAAGCGGGCAATGCCGATGGCTCGATCCCGGAATGGACCGGTGGCATGCAGTTGGACGTGAAAGTGGATGGCACCGAGCGTAATCCGAAACACTATGTGAAATACGGTTCTGCCGATAAGCCGCTGTACACGATCACCGCCAAGAACATGGCGGAATACGCCGACCTCCTGACCCCCGGGCACAAGGCGATGTTCGCGCAGTATCCGGACACGTTTCAGATGCCGGTCTATCAAAGCCGACGTACGGTTCTGGCCCCGGACAGCATCTATGCGGCTACCAAGAAAAATGCGCTGAACGCCGAATTGGCCAATGAGGGCGAGAGCCTGGTCAACGCGATTGCCGGGATTCCTTTCCCGATTCCGCAATCCGGCAAGGAAGTGATGTGGAATCACAAGACGCGTTATCGCGGTGTTGGTGTGACCCGTTACAACACCCAGTTGGCCGTGCAGACCAACGGCAGCTTCACGCCCTACAAGCTGCGCGAAGACGTGCTGTTCGAATACGGGCGCGACAACATCACGCCGGATGATCTGCAAAATGTGATCATCTACTTCCTGCAAGTGACAACGGCGCCGCCACGGCAGTCGGGCCAGGTTCTGCTGGTGCATGAAACCATGGACCAGATCAAGGAGCCACGCCGCGCCTGGCTGTACAACCCCGGCCAGCGCCGGACCCGCCGCGCTCCGAATGTGGCTTATGACAACCCGGGTACCGGGGCGGATGGTCTGCGCACCAACGATCAACTCGATATGTTCAACGGCGCCACCGACCGGTACAACTGGAAACTGGTCGGCAAGCGCGAAATGCTGGTGCCCTACAACGCCTACTTGCTGGTGGATAACAGCGTCAGTTACGATGAGCTGACCGGTCAAGGTCACCTGAATCCCCAGTACACGCGGTTCGAGAAGCATCGGGTGTGGGTGGTGGAATCCGAAGTGAAGGAAGGTACCAGTCATCTGTACAAGCGCCGGACCTTCTACGCCGACGAGGACAGCTGGACCATTCTGGGCGCCGATATCTATGACAAACGCGATCAGCTCTGGCGAGTGCAGGAATATCACCAGATCGTGATTCCCTGGACCAAGGCGGTCGGACCTGCGGCGGGTACGGTGTATGACCTGCAGTCCGGGCGTTACCTGGTGATGGAGTGCAGTAACGAGGAGCCAGGATTTACCGTGCAGGATTTCGACCTGGATCATTTCCGTACCGCCAATATGAAGCGGGTGGCGTCCAACCTGCGCTGAGCCCGGCTTCAGCTCGCCTGAGCCGCGAGGGCAAACAACAAGGGGTCCTGTGAGGGACCCCTTTTTCATGTTTGAGCGGCGGAAAAACCATCGCCGCGAGGCCTGGATCAGGGCTGGCGGGAGCAAGCGCGTGCCGCTGGTCAACACCTCGGGCGCTCGGATCACACGGTTGCGTCAATCTTCAACGTCACCCAGAGCCAATGCCTTTTCGTCGTGTACCTGCTCGATGGCGGCGAAGCGCTTGCTGATTTTTTCCGCAGTGATATGCACCTTGCGGGTCTCTTCGTGGGCGCTTTCGATGTGCCGTGAAAGCTTGCTCATACGCTCGCGAAAACGCTCAAATTCGGTGTTGAGTTCCAGCAGGTACTGACGTAACAACCCGGTCTGTTTGCGCAGCGCATCATCCCGCAGCACCGCCCGGGCGGTGGTCAGCACGGCCATCAAGGTGCTCGGTGAACAGATCCAGACGCTGGCGTCATGGGCCAGGGTGACCAGTTCGCCGTGATGGGCGTGGATTTCGGCGAAAATGGATTCCGCGGGCAGGAACATGATCGCGCCTACCGCGGTTTCTCCCGGGACGATGTACTTGCCGGCGATGTCGTTGAGATGCTTCTTGATATCCTGTTTGAAGCGCCGTGAGGCATCCAGACGATCCTTGTCGGCGAGCTGGGGGTCGGACATGGCCTGGAAATTTTCCAGCGGGAATTTCGCGTCGATGCAGATGTCCCCGGTCGGTGGTGGCAGGCGCAGCAGGCAATCGACCCGGGTACCGTTGCTCAGCGCATGCTGCAGGGAAACATGCTGGTGGGGCATGGCATTTTTGACCAGGACTTCCAGCTGTATTTCGCCAAACGCGCCGCGGGAGCGCTTGTCCGCGAGGATCTCCTGCAGATTGGCGACGTTGCTGGACAGTTCCGTGATGCGTTGCTGGGCGGCGTCGATCAGGGCCAGACGTTTGACCACTTCGGTGAAGGTCGCGGTGGTTTTTTCGAAACCCTGTTTGAGCCGTTCATCGACCTTGCCGCTGATGTCTTCCAGGCGCTTGTCGGTCGTGGCGGTGAGTTTCTCGACCTGTTGGCCGATCTGTTCGGCGCTGCGGGTCAGGGCTGCGCTGACGGCCTGGTTCATGGCCTGGGTGCCGGAGGCCAGACGTTCGAGCATCTGGCCCTGCATGTCTCCAACCCGATGCTCCAGCGCCGTGCGCAGATCGCCGAAACGATCGGACAGCCGGTTCAGATCAGCATGCGACTGGCTGCCGGCGCGTTGCAGCTGATCGAGCAACAGCTGGCGAAGCTGGTCCGTCTGCTGGCCATGGGCCTTGTTGCCGTGCTCCAGGGTTGTGAGTATCTGCGCCAGCTGCTCGGTCAGGGCATGGCTGCGCTCATGGCTGTGTTGTCTGGAACGGTTCAGCAGCAGCACCAGCAAGCTCAGGATCAACACGCAGGCCGACAGGGCCAGGGCTAGCCATGAAGGCTCGGCAAGAATGTTCATTTTAAGGGCTTACTTGGCCAGCCGACGCGCGGCGTAATTCATCAGGCGGCCGTTCAGCTGGGCGGCGATGCCGGGCAGGGTCGCGGTAGACAGCGCCATCGCGCGGCCCATGCGGGTGGAAATCCGTGCCGGCCGCTTTTCGACTGCCCTGACCAGCCAGTCCGCGGCCTGTTCGGCGGAGAGCATGGGCAGCTTACGATACAGCTTGGTCGCGCTGGACATCGGTGTGCGCACCAGAGGAAAATTCACGATGGTAATCGCGATGCCGCTGCCCGCCATTTCGGCCGCCAGCGAGCGGGAAAATCCCTCCAGCGCCGATTTGCTGGCGACATAGGCGGCGAAGCGCGGCATGGGCAGCTGTGTCGACTGGCTGGAAACATTGATGATCTGTCCCGCGTTCCGCTCCAGCATGCCGGGCAGGAATTTCAGGCTGAGCCGCACCGCAGCCAGGTAGTTGAGATCCATGGTGCGCTGGAAATCGTGCGGACGATCCAGAGAGTCGCTGATCGCGCGGCGAATTGAACGGCCGGCGTTATTGATCAGGACATCGACCTGGGGGATTTGCGCCAGAATTTTCTCAACACAGGCATTGAGTGCGTCTTCACTGGCCAGATCGACCGGAAAAGCCAGGGCGGCACCGCCCTGTGCACGAATGCTCTGGGCGATCCGCTCCAGCTCGTCTTCCCTTCGCGCCAGCAGTACGACCCGCGCGCCGCGTCTGGCCAGCGCAGCGGCGGCAGCAGCGCCGATTCCGCTTGAAGCGCCGGTGATGACAATGGTTTTATTATGCATGGGCGCTAGTGTAATGCAGCCTATCGACACCAGGCAGGGGGCGTGTGCGGTATAAGGAAGGTTTTAGGAGGGTGGCGGCAATGCCGTGGACAATTCAGGATCTTCCCCGACTGGACGGTCGGGTCGCCCTGGTGACCGGAGCAAACAGTGGGCTGGGCTTTCACACCTGCGGTGCGCTGGCCGGTGCCGGCGCCCGGGTTTTCATGGCCTGTCGGGACATGGGCAAAGCCGAGGCCGCAGCAGCGCAGATCCGCTCGCGTCATCCTCAGGCAGACCTGAGGCTCTGCCAGCTTGATCTGGCGGCCCTGGATAGCGTGGCCGAATGCGCGCGGAGCATTCGGGAGCAGCTTGACGCGCTGGACTTGCTGATCAACAACGCCGGCATCATGGCGGTGCCGCACGGTCTGACCCAGGACGGTTTTGAGATGCAGATCGGGACCAATCATTTCGGTCACTTCGCGCTGACCGCGCAATTGCTGCCTGTATTGCGGGCCGCCTCTGCCGCGCGGATCGTGAATGTCGCGAGTCTGGCCCACCACTGGAGTCCAGGGCTGGATTTTTCCGATCTGGACTGGACCCGGCGCAAATACAAACGTTGGCAGGCCTACGGCGACAGCAAGCTGGCCAACCTGTACTTCAGCTACGAGCTGTCCCGGCGGCTGGAGGGTCAGGGCCTGCGCGTGGTGGCGGCTCATCCAGGGTATGCCGATACGCATCTGCAGTATGTTGCCGCCGAGCAAAAACACAGCGCGCTGGAGAAAGCCACCATGTGGCTGGGGAATACGCTGTTTGCCCAGTCAGCGGCGATGGGCGCTCTGCCGAGTCTGTATGCAGCGACACACGATGCGGTGCGCAGCGGTGATTTCATCGGTCCGGATGGTTTTCGGCAGACCCGCGGCTATCCCCGTAAAGTGCGTTCCAATCGTCGCTCGCATGATGCCCAGGTCGCCGCCAGGCTCTGGGAAGTTTCGGAGCAACGCACCGGGGTAGGTTTTGCGGTGTCGACGTGAGCGGGCCTGGCCGGATTGATGCGTCAAGACGGCGCGGCGCGATTCCCCTGGGACTCGGCGGTCGCGATCGATTTCATCAGGTCGTCGGGTGACTGCGGCCGGTACAGGTAATAGCCCTGCACATGCTGGCAACCGTTCAGCCGGCAGAACTCGAGCTGTCCCGGTGTTTCCACCCCTTCGACCAGACAATCCAGGCCGATGGTGCGGGCCAGTTTGATGATGGCGCGCGCGATGCTCGCGGATTTCGGGTTGGTCTCGATCTCGCGGATGAAAATCCGGTCCACCTTGAGGCGGTCCAGCGGCATCTGTTGCAGATAGGCCAGTGACGAATAGCCGGTGCCGAAATCATCCAGGGCCACCGCGATGCCAAATTCCCGCAGCCGGATCAATTTTTCGATTGCCGCGGAGAAATCAGTCATCACCGCCTGTTCGGTGACTTCGAGTTCAAATCGGTGGGGGGCCAGTCCCGATGCGCTGATCGTGGCAATGATCTTGTCGGCGCAATCCGGTTCCTGAAACCCGATGGCGGAGAAGTTGAAGCCCAGGCGAAAGCCCAATGGGAGGTCATCGCGCCAGACGATGGCCTGATCACACAGCGTCTTGAGTACATAGTGGTCCAGCTGCACGATGAGTCCGGCGTCCTCGGCCACGGGAATGAACTGGGAGTTGGAGATGTATCCGCCTTCGCCGTCTGGCCAGCGCACCAGGGCTTCGGCACCGGTCATGCGTCCCCGGGCCAGTTCGATCTGTGGCTGATAATGGATTTCCAGTTCTTCGGAGCGCAAGGCTTCGCGCAGCTTGCCCTCCAGGCTGTACTTGTTCGCCGCTTCCTCGCCGAAGCTTTGGCTGTACAAGGCAACCTTGCCGCGGCCCTGGCGCTTGGCCGCCGAGGTGGCCGTCTGGGCGCGGGCCAGGAGCTTGTCTGCGGTGCTCGCGTCGTCGGGGTAGACCACGAGACCAGCGCTGGCCGTCAGCGCGCTCTTGTTATCCCCAAGATTCAGGGGGCGATCCAGCTGGGCGATCATCTTGGCTACAAAATCAACACCTTCCTCGCGTGCCGATGCGGCGTCCTTCCAGCCATGATTGAGGATGACGATGAAGCTGTCGCCTTCATCCCGAGCGATGAAATCATTGGTTTCCAGCGCGTTTTGCAGGCGCCGGCTGCCCAGTGCCAGGGCGGCATCGCCAACACTGGGGCCGTAAGTGTTGTTGAGCGCCTGCATACGATCAAAATTGATCCGTGCCAGACACAGGTGAGACGCGGTCTGTTTGGCCCGGGCCAGTTCGTGACGCAGGCGTTCCTGCAACTGACGACGATTGGGCAGGGCGGTGAGCTGGTCAAACTGGCTGAGGTGTTCGGCTCGGTTGATCGCTTCATCGCGTCGGCGTATTTCTTCTTCCAGGCGCAGATTGATCTGCTTGAGTTCGGTGGTGCGCCGGCGAACGGCCTGCTCGAGCATCAGCTTGGTTTGGGCGAGCAGCAGATGGGTCTTGACCCTGGCCAGGACGGTCGGCGGGCTGATCGGCTTGGTGATGTAATCGACCGCGCCGTTGCGAAAGCCGGCAATCTCGTCTTCGACCTCGGCCCGGGCAGTGACGAAAATCACCGGGATTTTCTTGGTCCTGGGGTCGGCCTTGAGGGCCTTGCAGACCTGCTGGCCATCCATGTCCGGCATCATGACGTCGAGCAGGATCAGGTGCGGTGGATCATCGCTACGCGCCAGGGCGAGGGCGCGCTCACCATTGCGGGCGACCTGCACCCGAAAGTGACCCTGGAGAATCTCCACCAGTAACTCAATATTCTGCGGCGTGTCATCCACGACCAGAACGCTGAGTTTTTTCTTGTCTGTCATGCCAGTTCGGCCTTCAATTCCGCGAGCTGCGCGGCGGCTTCCTCAAAGGCGTAGTCTGCCAGATGACGTTGAATTGAACTCAGAAGATCGGTTTGCGCGGCCGGAACCCGGTAGGCGCAGCTGAGCGTGCGTGCGGCTGCATCCCCCGCGCTGACCAGGGCCGTCAGGTCTTCGAGCGCGGCACGGTCCAGTAAGGGCAGCGCAGTACTTGCCGTGGCGGGAGATTCGAGATTCAGCGGATGCAAGGCTTCGCTCAGCTCGGACAGCGCATGTTGCAGCTCCTCGGTGCTCAGTTCGGCCATTTCCGGAATCGGCCGTGCGGTACTGGTTTCGATGGCCGCGCAGCAGTGCCGGATGGTTTCGGCGCCCAGGTTGGCGGCCGCGCCCTGTAAGGCATGGGCCAGAAATCTGACTTGTTCCCAGTTAGCCTGTGCGATTGCGTCGCGCAGCGCTGCCGGGGTGTCGGCAAACTGCGTGCACAGTTCGGTCAGGAGTTTCAGGAACAGCGGCAACTTGTTGCTGGTGCGGGCCAGTCCCGCTTGCACGTCGACGCCCGGGAGTGTCAGCGGTGTCGGCTCAGGGCGCGCTGGGGCCGTGCCCGGTTCGGTCGTTGCTTGCAGCCAATGGCTCAGTTTCGCGTACAGTTCAGCGATATCGACAGGCTTGAGAATGTAGTCACTCATTCCGGCGTCCAGGCAGCGTTGCTCGATTCCACTCTGCGCATTGGCGCTCATCGCGATCAGCGGCAGCTCATCAAAAGCGTGGGTCTGGCGAATCGCCTGACAGCAGGCCCAGCCGTCCATCACCGGTAATTGTAAATCGAGCAGGACCAGGTCGATGGGCTGCCGTTCGAGCGCGCTCAAGGCTGCCTGGCCGTCGGCCACGCTGATGAGCTCGGCGTGGGTCGGGATCAGGAGCTCGCGGATCAATTCCTGGCCGATCAGGTCGTCCTCGACCAGCAGGATCTGCTTGTCGTGCAGCTGCGGGATGGCGTGCGGTTGATGCTCGTCTGCTCGGGTCGGGGAGGTGGCATGGGGCGTCAGCACGGCCGCAATGGTATCCAGCAAGACCGGCGAGCTGACCGGCTTGAGCAACAGGCTGTCAATGACGTTCTTGGCGCCGAGTTCGCCCAGCAGTTCGTCCCGCCCATAGCTGGATACCAGGATGATCTTGGCCGCAAAGGTCGGCAGGGCGCGCAGGCGTCGCGCGGTTTCGAGTCCATCCATGGCGGGCATGCGCCAGTCCAGCAGGATCAGATCAAAGGGCTGTTGCTGGGCCAGTTCCAGCGCCTGGGCGCCGCTGCTGACCGCCTGGCTGTGGAAGCCAAAATGCTTCAGTGCAGAGCTCAGTACCGCCCGCGAAGTGCGGCTGTCGTCCACCACCAGGCAGCGCAGGGCGCCCAGGGCCTGCGCGGTTTGGGTCATCTTGCGCAGGTGGTCTGCCGGGACTTCCAGTTGCGTTTCGAAGGCGAAGGTACTGCCTCTGCCCGGCGCGCTGTCGATGCGAATATCGCCCCCCATCAGGCGGACCAACTGGCGGGATATGGTCAGGCCCAGGCCGGTACCACCGAAGTTACGGGTGGTCGAACTGTCCGCCTGGGTGAAGGCCTCGAACAGGGCCTCGCGCCGGTCCGGTTCGATGCCGATGCCGGTGTCCTCCACCGCAAAGGCCAGGGTGGCCTGGGTCCTGTCCAGCCGGCTTAATTTCACCTGCAGCCGGACATGACCTTGCGAGGTGAACTTGATTGCATTGCCCAGCAGATTGATCAGTACCTGGCCCAGGCGCAGGGGGTCGCCGATCAGGAGTCTTGGCACCTCCTCGGCGATCTCCAGGCGCAGATCCAGGTTTTTTTCCTGCGCCCGCACCGAAACCACATCGTTGATGTTGTCAATCAGCTGCTCGAGCGAGAATTCGACCTGTTCCAGGCTCATCCGGCCGGCGTCGATTTTCGAGACGTCCAGGATATCGTTGATGATGCGCAGCAACAGGCGCGCCGAGGTATCGATGCGCTTGAGATACTTGGAAATCGCCGGGGCCGGGTCACTGCGCAAAGCCAGATGGCTCATCCCCAGAATGGCGTTCATCGGGGTGCGGATTTCGTGGCTGAGGTTGGCCAGGAATTCCGCTTTGGAGCGGTTGCCAGCCTCGGCGGCGGCCAGCGCTGACTCCAGCTGAGCGCGCAGCTCCCGCAGTTCCTGAATGTCCACGGAAAAACCGCTCCAGACCTCGGTCTGGTCATCGAGGGTCTGGAATTGTCCATAGGCCCGAATCCAGCGGTACTGGCCGTCGGCACGCAAGGTTCGATGTTCGTTGCTGAAGTCCGCATGGGTGCGACCGGCCCTGGCGACGGCCTGACGAAATCCCAGGCGGTCTTCCGGGTGGATGCCCTGGACAATGGCATCGAACTGGCTGGTGATCCGATCCCGACTGAGCGTGTACAGGCGCTCGAAAGCGCCACCCACGAAGGTGATCTTAGGGCCTTCTTGAGGCAGGATGCGGATCTCCCAGAGCACGGCGGGCGATGCTTCGTTGATCTGGCGCAAGCGTCTTTCGGTACGCTGGGCATACTGTTCGGCACGCTGGCGCACCTGCAGATCGGCCTGGAAGGAGTCGGCCATCCAGTTCAAGGTGGTGGCGAGTTCGGCGATCTCGCGGGTGCCGAAGACCCGCGCGCGCGCATTGTAATCACCGCTGCCAATCGCGGTTGCGGCATTCAGCAGATGAAACAGCGGGCGTACCGTATAGCGTTGGGCGAGGATGAAGGCGACGATGATCAGCACGCTCAGCGCGCCGAGCAGGCCGTACTGCTTCCATTGGGCGGCCTGGATCAAGGCGTACTGAGCCTGTACCGCCGCATCGATACGTCCCTGGACCATATGGTGCGTCTGGCTGATCTGTGCGCTCAGCTGCCGGGCCAGTATTTCACGGTCGGGCTGACTCAGGGCCAGCAGGACCTCGGGAGAGGGCTCGCCCGGGGTCACTTCTGTCAGCAGCCGGCTTTGCAGTTCTCCCATCGCCACAACGGTGCTGAGCGCGAGTTGCAAGGATTGCAGTTCCTGATCCTGGAAATTGGCCAGCGTTAGGGCGCCGAGAAACTGCATGATGTCGCGATCATGCAGATCAGGCAGTACCGCCTGCGCCGAGGGCACCGGATCGGCCAGCAGATCGCGGCGCTGGCGAAAGCGCTCCAGCTGTTCGGCATGCTCCTGCAGGAAGCCGGCGAGGCCCTGGCTGGCGTATTGGCGCGCCGCGCTTTGCAGATCGGTCAGATTCTGGCGCAGGACCTGAGCAATGCCGCTCATGGCCAGCCGCTGTTCGCCCAGGTGCACGATCGTTGTTCGGGCGGCGGCGCTGCGGCTGGTCTGGACAATTGTCAGCAACAGCACAAGACTCATGCTGCCGAGCAGGATGGCGACCAGCAGTGGAATGGGCAGGTAACGTTGCATCGACGGTCAATGTAGTGCTTCGGCAGGGCCTTGCCAACTGAGAAAGTGCATATGCGATTGCGGGTTGAACATGTCGATATCACCGGTCTGGCGGTGGATGCCATCGTCAACGCCGCCAATTCCAGTCTGCTCGGTGGCGGCGGCGTGGATGGGGCGATCCATCGCGCCGCCGGTCCGGCCCTGCGGGAGGCGTGTCGCGCGGTGGCGCCGTGTCCAACCGGCGAGGCGCGGCTTACCCCTGGTTTCGCGCTGCCTGCGCGTTATGTGATCCATACCGTGGGGCCGATCTGGTCCGGTGGGCAACGGGGGGAGGCCGAGCTCCTGGCGGCCTGTTATCGCAACAGCATGGCCCTGGCGCGACAGCATGAGCTGCGCAGTCTGGCGTTCCCCGCCATTTCATGCGGGGTTTATGCTTATCCCATCGAGCTGGCGGTGCCCATCGCGATTGCCAATGTGCGCCAGGCGGCCAAAGAGTGTCCGTTACTGAACGAAGTGGTGTTCGCGCTGCGCTCCGAGTCGCTGGAAAAACTCTACCGTCAGCACGGCGGGCTTGACAGCGCCGCGGAGTGAGTTCAGTGTGCGTAGTGAAGATACGCACTACGTGAATGTCATGCTCAAGCGCTTGTTCAGTCGCACCGAGCCGGTCTCTCAGACCATACCAAGGCCGGCGCGGGTCAATCAGTCTTCCCGCTGGGCGGCGGTCATGCCGCCCCTGGGACGCCGGGTTCGCGTGTGTCGGATCGAGCGCGAAACCGCAGCGGCGGTCACGGTAAGCATCGAGCCGGTCGATGGTGGTGTTCTGGGTTTTGCCGCTGGTCAGTACCTGACTCATTGCTTTGAAGTTGACGGTCAGGTCTTGCGCAGGGCGTATTCCCTGAGCGTGCCCGAAGGCAGCGCGGTCCTGGCCTATACCTGTAAAGCAGTGGCTGGCGGCCAGGTTTCGCAGCATGTCTGCGAGCAGCTGGCGGTGGGCGATGAATATGAGGTGCGCGGGCCGAGTGGTGAATTTCGGCTGGCGCCAGGCCATGATCCGCTGGTGTTTGTTGCCGCCGGTTCGGGTATCACTCCCGTCATCAGTCTGCTGGAAACCGCCCTGCAAACGGACCCCGAGCGATCGATCTGCCTGGTTTATGCCAATCGCTGCCAGGCGGACATCATTTTCGCCCAGCGTCTGGCTGGCCTGGAGCAGCGCTTTGCGCAGTTGCGGGTGATTCATGTGCTGACCCGGGCCGAAGCGGACTGGACCGGTGAGCGCGGGCGTCTGAATGGTCATCGGGTGCTGGAATTGGCGCGGCCGGCGCAGCACAGTCAATTCTATGTTTGCGGTCCCGCGGCTTTGATGGATGTCATCAATGGCGATTTGCAGCAGGCCGGGGTCGATGCCGAGAGTATTCACCGGGAGGATTTCCGCTCGGTCAATCATGCTGCGGTGGAGCATCCCAAGGCGGTGCAGACGATCAATTTCCTGAAGACAGGGCGGGCGGTCGCGCAGCAGCCGGGCCAGTCGATTCTGGATGCGGCGCTGGCGCAGGGTGTTGAATTGAGTTTCTCCTGCACGGTGGGCGGCTGTGCCGCCTGCAAGATCAAGGTCGTTCAGGGCCGAACGGCGCTGGATGAACCCAATTGCCTGTCGCCAGATGAACGTGAGCAGGGTTTCGTTCTGGCCTGTTCGGCGTATGCGCTGGAGCCGATCGAGGTGGAAGCATGAGCGGTCTGCGAATGAAGGAACTGGTGGCAAAAACCGGCGCAAGCCGGGAGGCCATTCGGTTCTATATCAATGAAGGCTTGCTGCCTGAGCCGCGCAAGACCTCGCGCAATATGGCCTGGTATTCCGCCGAACACGTGTCACGGGTACGGTACATCAGAGCCTTGCAGGAAGAACATTTCCTGCCGCTCAAAGCGATTCGGGCCGTACTCGATGGCCAGGGCCATGAGCAATTCACCGCGCATCAACTCAAGCAGTTCGAAGTCCTGCGCCAACGTGTGGCGGCTGAGCACGCCGGTGATCAGCGCCTGCGGTTTGACGCGGTCGCCAGCGAACTGTCGCTGACCGAGGCGGAACGTGCGGCCGCGCGTGAGCTGGGCTTCGTCAATAGTGATGACACGGTGGGACCGGCGGATGAAGAATTGCTGCGCATCTGGGCGGCGATGCGCGGTGAAGGCCTGACGCCGGAGCGCGGGTTCACCCCCCACGATATGCACGTCATCCAGGATGCGGTGGATATCCTGTTTGCCAATGAATTACGCATGTTCACCGATCGTCTGCAGGACATGAAGGACGACGAACTCGGTCACGTGCTGGACCGCATCATTCCCAACGTCAATCGCGCTTTTGCTCTGCTGCATCAGCGCAAGCTTCGCCAGTTCCTGGATCAAATTCACAGCGGTATCGCACCGCAAGGAGAACAACCATGAAGACTATGGATCGCTTGCTGGAGGGCATGCCGATGGGCGCGCGCAACCGCGTGACCACCACCCTGGACAATCTTGACCTGATGTTGTCGATCAAGAATCCGAAGGTGGCCCTGTCGATGGCCCCGTCGGCGTTTCGCGGCATGGTGCAGAAAAAAGGCAAGAGTGGCGATTCGGTGCAGATGCGCAGCGGTCACGCGGTGCATTTCGACCTGAATTACGGCTCGGATTTCCCGGAAATGTGGGAGCTTTATCGCCGCGCCGTGGCCAATCAGTGGGATGGCGAGAAGGATCTGGACTGGTCGATCGATGTCGATCCCTTGAATCCGGAAACCTGCATCCTGCCGGAGGAATACGCGCCGTTCGAGGGTCTGGCCGAAAAGGGAGTCCAGTTTACCGCGGCTGAAAAACAACGCTTTCAGGCCGATCTGGCGGCCTGGACGCTGGCCCAGTTCATGCACGGCGAACAGGGCGCGCTGTATGCGGCGTCGCAGGTCACCGAAAGCGTGCAGTGGCTGGACGGCAAATTCTATGGGGCCACCCAGGTGATGGATGAAGGGCGGCACCTGGAGGTGTTCTATCGCTATCTCGACACCAAGATGAACAAGGTCTATCAGGTCAATGACAATCTGTTCGTGATTCTGGATGACCTGTTGACCGATTCACGCTGGGACGTGAAATTCATCGGCATGCAGATCATGGTCGAAGGGCTGGCGCTCGGGGCCTTCTCCACCATGTACAACTACACCAAGGAGCCCTTGCTGAAAAACCTGCTTCGCCTGGTCATTCAGGACGAGGCGCGGCATGTGCATTACGGGGTGCTCGCGCTGAAACAGCAAATTGGCGAAAACCTCAGCCCGCGGGAGCGCAAGGAGCGTGAAGACTGGGCATTCGAGCTGGCCTTGCTGATGCGCAATCGGTTCATGAGTCATGAGATTTATCACGAATGGTTCGGTGGCGGCACCAAGCTGTCCATTCGGGACTGGAATCAGGTGGTGACCGAGGCGCCCGGAATGCGCGCCTTTCGCCATGTGATGTTTCAGCGGCTGATCCCCAATCTGGAATACATCGGCCTGATGAGTGACCGGATCAAGGTGCACTACGAAAAAGCCGGACTGGCTTCCTTTCTGGGTGGTCGCAATGCGACGGAGCTCACCGGGGCCGATCTGATTGCGGAAAACGATGCCATGTCCGAAGCGGGTCTGGAGGGCATCAACCGGGCGGCCTGAGCGATGGGCTGCGCGCCGGGCGGAACTGCGCCTATGGTCCGCAGCGGTGTTGTGG
This sequence comes from Oceanococcus sp., assembly GCA_041624435.1. GTDB lineage: Bacteria > Pseudomonadota > Gammaproteobacteria > Nevskiales > Oceanococcaceae > Oceanococcus. The sequence continues at coordinate 41,358 of JBFJVB010000010.1, forward strand.
CCGATTGCGCTTGATCTTGGGCGAAGTTGTTGGTTAAATAAACACCATTCATTTTGGTGGGGCGAACATGAGCAGCCAGTTCAGCCTGGTCGGCGAAAGACGTTTCGGGCCGTTTTTCTTGACGCAGTTTTTCGGCGCGTTCAATGACAATGTGTACAAGAACGCGCTGATCATCCTGATTGCGTTTCAGCTGGGTGATCCGGCGCAGACCAACACCTTGATCAATCTGGCCGCGGGCCTGTTCATCCTGCCGTTTTTCCTGTTTTCGGCAACCGCCGGACAGATCGCGGACAAGATCGAAAAATCGCGACTGATTCGCACTGTCAAGCTGCTGGAAATCGCCATCATGTGCGCCGCCGCATTCGCCCTGGTTACCCGGAACGTGGCGGCCTTGATGGCCTTGCTGTTCTTGATGGGCACCCAGTCGACGATTTTCGGGCCGGTCAAGTACGGCATTCTGCCGCAGCACCTCAAACCCGAAGAACTGGTGGGCGGAAACGGCATGGTCGAGATGGGTACCTTCATCGCGATCCTGATCGGTACCTTGCTGGGTGGCTTGCTGATCGGCTTGCCCGGTAACGGCACGCACTGGGTCGCGCTGACCGTGGTCAGTTTGGCACTCGTCGGCTATCTGACCAGTCGGGGTATCCCCACGGCCCCGGCCGCCGATCCGAACTTGAAGATCGGCTCGAATCCATTCACCGCCACCTGGGCGAATCTCAAATTCCTGCGCAGCGACCGAACGGTGTTCCTGGCCTGCCTGGGGGTGTCCTGGTTCTGGTTCTTCGGGGCGACCTATCTGACCCAGCTGCCGAACTACACGCGCCTGACCCTGGGCGGCAATGAACAGGTCGTGACGGTGCTGCTGACCCTGTTCTCGCTGGGGGTCGGTGCAGGTTCACTGGCCTGCGAAAAACTCTCCGGAGGCAAGGTCGAGATTGGTCTGGTGCCGTTCGGCTCGATCGGTCTGACCGCCTTTGCGATCGACCTGTACTTTGCCGCCGGGGCGACACCCGCCGGCGCGCAATTGATCGGGGCCGGTGCCTTTCTTGATCAGGCCGGGGCCTTTCGGGTGATGGGCGATGTGGTGTTGCTGGGCTTTTTTGGCGGTCTGTATATCGTGCCCTTGTATGCCTTGATTCAGAGTCGGGCCGCGCCGGCCTACCGGTCCCGGGTGATCGCCGGTAACAACATCCTGAATGCGCTGCTGATGGTGCTGTCCGCGGCGGTGGCCGCGATCGCTCTGGGTGCGGGCATGAGCATCCCGCAGCTGTTCTTGCTGACCGCGGTGATGAATCTGGCGGTCGCGGCTTTCATTTACAGCCTGGTGCCAGAGTTCCTGGTGCGTTTCGTGGTCTGGATGCTGATTCATACCGTGTACCGGATGAAGAAAACCGGGCTGCAGCATGTGCCCGAAGAAGGTCCGGCCTTGCTGGTGTGCAATCACGTGAGTTTCGTTGATGCGCTGATTCTGGGCGGCTGCATCCGTCGCCCGGTGCGTTTCGTCATGTACCACAAGATCTTTCAGGTGCCCGTCCTGAGCTGGTTTTTCCGTACCGTGAAAGCGATTCCCATTGCGCCGCAGAAGGAGAACCCGACGCTGCTGGCCAAGGCCATGGATGACATCGCTCAGGAACTGGATGAAGGCCATCTGGTCTGTGTGTTTCCGGAAGGTGGCCTGTCGGCGGATGGTGAGATCGCGGCATTTCGCAGTGGCGTGGAGCGCATGCTGCAGCGCCGTCCGGTGCCGGTGGTGCAGATGGCCTTGTCGGGCCTGTGGGGCAGTTTCTTTTCCAGGGCGCGTGGCGCCGCGATGTCGAGTTTGCCGCGACGTTTCTGGTCACGCATCGAACTGGCCGTCGCGCCACCGATGCCCCCGGAGCAGGTGACCGCGGAAGGTCTGCGCTCGGTCGTCGCCGGCCTGCGCACGCGGCCCTAGCATGGGTCGACGGAACGAACACAGCCGCGAACAGCAACGCGAGATGGCGATCGCCGCAGCGGAGCTGCTGCTGATACGCGAGGGCATGGCCGGGTGCTCGATGCGCAAGGTGGCCAGCGCCATCGGTTACACCGTGGGTCAGCTGTATCTGCTGTTCAAGAATCAGGACGAACTGTTCGTGGTGCTCAATGAACGCAGCGCCGACGCCGTCTATACCGCATTGCGCGACGAGATCGATGAAGTGCCGGACAGCGCCGAAGCCATCCGCCTGGCGGCGCGGGCCTATATCGCCTTTGCCCGGCGTCATCCCAATCGTTGGCGTCTGCTGTTTGAACATCGATTGCCGGAGGGCGCGGAGGTGCCGAAGGCCAATTTGCGCAAAGTGCAGCGTCTGTTCGGTCTGATTGAAGCGCGCTTGCAGGATTTGCTGCCTGGCGCCGATGCGCAGGAGCTGCGCCTGGAGACGACCGCGCTGTGGTCCGGGGTTCATGGCGTCGCGGTACTCGCGCAGACGAACAAGTTGAATTGGAGCGGGATCGATGACTATGGCCTGCTGACCGACCGCCTGGTCCAGGCCTTCATCTGATCGCCAGTCGGCCGCAGGCCTGAACCGATGCGGTATGCCCGCCCCGGCTCACGGCAGGAGATCGGGGCGGGCAGGGTGGGACAGTGGCGTAGAG
>JBFJVB010000011.1:0-43936 GCA_041624435.1 Oceanococcus sp.
ACGGCCTACGATTTGAGCTACGGCAAGGCCGCCCAGCCGTTCCTGGATTGGGCTCGCAACCAGGGTGCAAGCGCCTGCCACGATGGCAGCGGCATGCTGATCGAGCAGGCGGCGCTGTCCTATGCGCTGTGGACCGGCACCCTACCTGAGACTGCGGCGCTTCACGCCGCGGGCTGAGCCACGCCACGGCAGTCGCTTCATCTTGACGATCTGCTCCGGCCACGCCTGGGTGGCGCCGCAATCCCGGAACCGGACCGCCTCAGGTTTCGGACTGACGCTGGGCGTCCACCTGCCGGCTACCGGGCACCATCAGCGCCGCGGCAATAATGCCCAGTTCAAACAGGGCGTAGACGGGCAAGGCCAGCAGGGTTTGCGAAAACATGTCAGGCGGGGTCAGCAGCATGCCGATCGCAAAAGCGCCTACCAGGACATAGGCACGCTTTTCCCGCAGTGCATTGGGCGTGGTGATCCCCATCCGCACCATCAGCACGATCGCTACGGGCACCTCAAAGGCTGCACCAAAGGCCAGAAACAGCGTGATGACAAAATCCAGATAGCGGCCAATGTCGGTCATGACCGTGACCCCTTCGGGCGCCGCGGCCACGAAAAAACCAAAGATCAAGGGGAAGACCACGTAATAGGCAAAGGCCATGCCGACGTAGAACAACAAGGTGCTGGACGCCACCAGGGGTAGCGCGAAGCGCCGTTCCTGCTGATACAGCCCGGGCGCAACAAACGCCCACATCTGATACAGGGTCCAGGGCATCGACAGCACGATCGCGACCAGCAGCGCCAGTTTGAAGGGGGTCAGGAACGGCGAAGCCACTTCGGTTGCGATCATGCTGGTACCGACCGGCATACTCGCCAGCAGCGGTTCGGCCAGGACCGAAAACATGCCCTGCGCCAGGGGCAGCAGCGGAATGAAACACAACACCACGCCGATCACCACCCGGAGCAGCCGATCACGCAGCTCCAGCAAATGCGCAACCAGGGGCTGTTCGGATAAGGTTTCGGCTGACTCAGCCGGCGTCTTGGCGCGGGGTTTTCCCATCGTCCTCGCCTGACAAATCGACCTTTTCGTTCAAGATGCGCTTGGACTCATCGATGTATTTTTTTACTTCCACCCGCTGGACTTCGCGTTCCAGTTCGGTGCTCATCTGACGGACATAGGAGCGTGCCCGCCCGGCCCATTGACCGACGCTGCGAGCCACCTTGGGCAGACGCTCGGGGCCAAGCACCAGCAGGCCGATGATCGCCAGCAGCATGAGTTCGGAAAAGCCGATGTCCAGCATCCCTTATGACACTCCCGCGACCGGGCTGTCAGGCCTGATCACGTTCGCGCTGTTTCAGCGCATCCGCCGTGCTGTCCTGCGACGCAGGCTCATCCAGGACCGGTGGATCAGGCCGCAGGGTCTCCTGCTCGCCTTCCTTCACCGCGGATTTGAAACTCTTGATCGCGGAGCCCAGATCACCGCCGATGTTGCGCAGCTTCTTGGTGCCGAACAGCAAGACGATAATCGCCAGTACGATCAACAACTGCCAGATACTAATTCCGCCGAATCCCATCATTTCTCTCCTTGGCCACGTGCGGCCTTTTCCGCCAACCCTGACACGCCTTCCCGGCGGGCCAGTTCGCTCAGCACATCCTCGGGCTTCAATCCGGCATCCGCCAGCAGCACCAGGCTGTGAAACCACAGGTCGGCCATTTCATATACTAACTGATCCGCATCCTCGCCCGTTCCAGCCAAAACGGTCTCCACCGCTTCCTCGCCGAGCTTTTGCAGTATCTTGTGGCGCCCTTTGGCATACAGACCGGCCACATAGGATGAGTCCGGACTGGCCGCCTTGCGGGCTTCCAATGCCCCGGCCAGAGCGCTCAGGGTGCTGCCCGCCGGCGGTGGCGCATCATCCCAGACGCGCTCCTGCGCCAGGCGGTAAAAGCAGCTCTTCTGCCCTGTATGACAGGCCGGCCCGGCCGGATCCACCAGCAACAGCAGGGCATCGCCATCACAATCCAGGCGCAGCTCGCGCACCTGCTGGGTATTTCCGGAGCTCAGGCCTTTCACCCAGATTTCTCGCCGCGAACGCGACCAGAAGGTGGCCTGTCCGGTGGACACGGTGCGCTCCAGCGCCTCCGCGTTCATCCAGGCCTGCATCAGCACGGTGCCATCGACCCGGTCCTGCACAATCGCCGCGACCAATCCGTCGCTGTTCCAACGGATCGCCTTGTCCAGGCTCAAAGTCGCACCTCGGTCCCCTGCTCGGCGAGAAACTGCTTGGCCTGCCGAACCGTAAACTCACCGTAGTGAAAGATCGAAGCCGCCAGAACGGCGTCCGCCCCGCCCTGACTGAAGCCGTCCTGCAGATGCTCCAATTTGCCTACGCCCCCGGAGGCGATAACCGGCACCTCTACCGCATCCGAAACGGCCCGGGTCAATTCCAGATCGAAGCCCTCCTTGGTCCCATCACGGTCCATGCTGGTCAGCAACAGCTCACCGGCGCCCAGCCCCACCATCTTGGTCGCCCACTCGATCGCGTCGAGTCCGGTGTCTTTGCGTCCGCCATGGGTAAACACGTGCCAGCGCGGCGCTTCCTTGCGCTTGTTGACCCGCTTGGCATCAATCGCCACGACAATGCACTGACTGCCGAAAGCTGCCGCAGCTTCGGCCACCAGCTGCGGGTTATCCACCGCGGCGGTATTGATCGAAACCTTGTCCGCACCGCAGCGCAACAAACGGCGAATATCGCTGCAACTGCGGACGCCGCCGCCCACCGTCAACGGAATGGAAATTTCCGCAGCGACCTGCTCGACGATCGGGAACAGGGTCTCACGCTTGTCCGAACTGGCGGTGATGTCCAGGAACACGAGTTCGTCAGCCTGCTGCTGGTCATAACGCCGGGCCACTTCCACCGGATCACCCGCATCGCGAATTTCCAGAAACTTGACCCCTTTGACAACCCGACCGCGGTCAATGTCCAGACATGGGATGATGCGCTTGGCCAGTGGCACGTCAGGCGCCCAGTTTCGCTTCGACCCGCGCCTGGCAGGCCCGCAGATCCAGATCACCCTCGTACAGGGCTCGTCCGATAATGGCCCCCATGACGCCATCGCCCTCCAGTTCACAAACGGCATCGACATCTTCCAGACAGCTCACCCCGCCGGAAACGATCACCGGAATGGCGATCTGGCTGGCCAGCTCGCGGGTCGATTCCAGGCCGAAGCCCTGCATCATGCCGTCCTTGCTGATATCGGTATAGATGATCGCGGCCACGCCATCACGCTCGAAATGCTGCGCCATGTCGATCACCCCGTGCTGCGACAATTTGGACCAGCCGTCGATCGCGACTTTGCCATCTTTGGCATCCAGACCGACGATGATGTGACCGGGGAATTCGACACATACATCACCCACAAAATGCGGTGCGGTCACAGCCTTGGTTCCCAGCACGACAAACTGCACGCCGCTGTCCAGATAGGATTCAACCGTTTCCTCATCCCGAATCCCTCCACCGACCTGGACCGGCACATCCCCCGCCGCCGCGCAGATGCGCTGGATCACCGCCGCATTGGTCGGTGCCCCGTTGATCGCCCCATCCAGGTCCACCACGTGGATGCGCCGCGCGCCCTGCTCCACCCAGCGGCTGGCAACTTCGGCCGGGTCATCGGAGAACACCGTCACTTCGTCCATGCGCCCCTGCCGCAGTCGTACGCATTGGCCATTCTTAATATCAATCGCGGGAATCAATAACATCAGGCTTCGCCATTCCAGTTTGCAAAATTGACCAACAGCTGCATCCCCGCCGTCTGGCTTTTTTCGGGATGAAACTGGGTGGCGAACACGCCGTCTCGTAACAAGACCGAAGCGAAGCGTTCGCCAAAATAATCGGTGGTGCCCAGCACATGGTCCTCGTTCAAGGGCCGTGCGAAATAGCTGTGCACGAAATAGAACCAGGCATCCTGCTCAACATTGCGCCACAACGGATGCTCGCGCCTGAAATTGACCCGGTTCCAGCCCATGTGCGGAATCTTGCGGCGCTGACCATCACGCTGCAGCGGCATGAATCGACGCACCTCTCCGGGGAATACGCCGAGGGCATCGACACCGTTGTTTTCCTCGGAAAAATCCAGCAGCACCTGCATGCCCAGACAGATTCCCATCAAGGGCACCTCACCGATCACTTCACGCAGGAAATCGTTCAACTCCAGGCGTTGCAGTTCGTTCATGCATTGCAACACGCCGCCAACCCCGGGCAGCACGAGGCGGTCGGCCTTGCGCAGCTTGTCCGGGTCATAGCTGACTTCAACCCGCATTTCCCCCGCGGCGCGCCCAAGCGCACTGGACAGGGAATGCAGGTTGCCCATGCCGTAATCAATTACACCGATAGTAGACACGAGTTCTGGCCTTGTAGAGCTAAAGCGCCCCTTTGGTGGAAGGTATATCCGTCATCCGTGCGTCGGCAGCGCAGGCTGCGCGCAAGGCACGACCGAAAGCTTTGAACACGGTTTCGGCAACGTGATGTGCGTTCACACCCTGCAGGCTGTCGATGTGCAAGGTGACCTGGGCATGGTTGACGAATCCCTGGAAGAACTCCCGCAGCAGATCGACGTCAAACTGGCCAATCCGGGCACGCGGATACTCCACGCGGTAGAACAGACCGGGTCGACCGGACAGATCCAGCACAACGCGCGACAAGGCCTCATCCAGCGGAACATAAGCGTGTCCATAACGGCTGATGCCCGACTTGTCAGCCAGGGCCTGCGCAAATGCCTGCCCCAGAGTGATGCCTACATCCTCAACGGTGTGGTGATCATCAATCTGCAAATCACCCTGCGCGACGAGTTTCAGATCCAGGGCACCATGACGGACAAGCTGATCCAGCATGTGGTCAAAGAAGGGAATTCCGGATTGCAGTTCTGCTCGTCCGCTACCGTCCAGATTGAGCTCAATCTGGATTTGCGTTTCTCGGGTATTTCGCACCACCGATGCTTGGCGGGAAGGCATGGCTATTACATTAGCGGGTATGAGGGCGCATAGGATACTCGCTCAGGCCTCAATCTCATAGAGACGGTCGCCCACAGCAGCGTCAACGGCACCTTCAGTACCACGCTCCCCACGCACAGCGAGCCTCTTACCTGGCCCCGATTCACGCTTTCTTCATCATCAGAACAGCACCCTGAACGGAAGCTTGATCAGATGCAGGGATGCTGGCATGTCACCACCAATCACGAAATCAGCCAACACGATTTTGCAGCTGCTGCGAGCCCGGCAGCTGTTTATCGGCGATGAACTCAATCTGCGTACCTTGCGCGTGGCCTGGGAAGAATCCGGCCAGAGCGCTGAAACCTTCGGCCAGGCGATGAGCCACCTGCGCGACCAGGGCTTCATTCGCGTAGTCCAGAGCACCGCCGGTCCCGCGGTGCAACTGACCCATCAAGGCTTTCAGGCCAGTCAACCCGCTGCGCGATCTGTCCCCAGCGTGGAGGCTACGCAGCGCATCCGTGAGCCCGTCACGCCGCCCCCGAAGCGTGTGCCGCATCAGGTCTCCAGCACCATGCCCGAGACACTGGAACTGCCGGATCTGCCTGAGGTGGATCTCCCCACACCCCCGCCCCCACCGGCCCGGCGACAAACTGCGAGCCGTAGCCAGCATCAGCCTGACCATGCCCAGGATATGGCCCACGCCCGCACCTTTCGCACCCGGTCAGAGATCGTCAATGACAACGTCCTGCGCCATTGCGTACTGGGCTTGATGCGGCATTACCGGATCAAGCCCAACGGTCAACTCGGTTTCAATTGCGTATTGAGCCACTGGCAGGAAATCGGACTCAGCCGCGCCGATCTGCTGTGCGCGCTGGATCTGCTGATTGCAGACGGCGCCATCCAGACCATCAGTGAACCCCAGGAAAAGATCGTGCTCACGCTGCGCGGCTTTGAACACAGCCACAGCGCCCCCAGCAGCATGGAAGATGGCATGGATCGCTGGCGGGCGAAGAAGCGCCTACGGCTGACCAAACACCTGGGCAGCCTGCCGGCCGCCTGAAACCATTATTCCCGCTCCAGCAGCAGGGTCACCGGCCCGTCATTGACCAGGGCCACCTGCATGTCCGCGCCGAACTCACCGCAGGCGAAATGCACCGGCTGCTGCCGACCCAGCGCACACATGTGGGCGAACAGGCCCGCCGCCATTTCCGGGGCGCCGGCCGGCGTAAAACTGGGCCGAAGGCCTTTACGCGTGTCCGCGAGCAAGGTGAAGTTCGGCACCAGTAACAGACCACCGGCGATGTCGATGAGGCTGCGATTCATCCTGCCGTCGGTGTCGGGAAATATTCGGTAGTGCAGGATTTTTCGCAGCATTTCGGCCGCCTGATCCGGCCGGTCCTGCGGCGCGATGCCCACCAAAGCGAGCACGCCGGTGTCGATCTGCCCGACGCACACGTCCCCGACACTCACCGAAGCGCGACTGACACGCTGAAGCAATGCTTTCATGCCTGCATTCTCGCAAATCTGGCCGTAGGAAAAATCTTACAAACTGGGTAAGCAGTGGCTGACAGACACTCGAGCGCTCGAACCGGAGAATACCGTTGTCGGCTCGCAAGAGTCGGCTGCGGCCTCTCTAGCCGTATGCCGTTTCTGACGGCGTCGACTCGGCTCGCCAGGGAAGGTGGATCGGGTCACCCCAAGGTTCTCCAGCCTAGCATGGCAATTCGCCCGACACTAAGGTGTCGGGCATTTTTTTGCCTGCGATCCACCTCGGGCGGAATTCCGGCAGAATGTGCCGATGGCAACTCTGCAAAGGACTCCCGGCCGGCGCGCCAGGGAGGCATAAAATATGCTGTGGCGATGTGCGTTCTGGCTGATCAGCCTGCTTCCACTGTCCTGGCTGCACGGTCTGGGACATGGCCTGAGCCGGCTGCTGTTACGACTACCCAACCGACAACGCCAATTGGCAGAACACAATCTGGCGCAATGTCTGCCTGAACTCACCGCGGCGCAGCGTCAACGCCTGCTCGCCCAGGCGCTGTCGCATTTTGCCCGGGCGGCACTGGAATCACCCGCGCTGTGGCGCGCCTCGGAAGCCCGCATCACCCGGTGGATCCGCTCCGTGCATGGCGCCGAGCTGGTCACCCAGGCTCTGGCCGAAGGTCGCGGCGCGATCTTGTTCACCCCGCACCTGGGTTCGTGGGAAATGGTCGGCCTGGATAGTTCCCGGCGCTGGCCGATCACGCATTTGTACAAGGCGCAGAAAGGCGCCGTGGATGGGTTGATCCACGCCGGTCGCTCACGCTTTGGCGCGCGGCTGGCCGCATCCGACAGCGGCGGCGTACGCAAGCTGCTTGCGGCCCTGAAGCGGGGCGAGGCCATCGGTATCCTTCCGGACCAGGATCCGCCCCCGGGCAGCGGCGAGTTCGCCGGCTTTTTCGGTCATCTGGCCCACACGCCGGTGTTACCGGTGAAACTGGCCGCACGTCCAGGCGTCGCCTTGTTTTTTTGCTGGGCGGAGCGACTGCCTGCCGGACAGGGGTTTTCCATCCATTATGAAACCGCTCCGGAAGCCATCGGCAACCCGGACCCGCAAGTCGCACTGCGCGCACTGAACCACGGCGTTGAGCTGCTGGTCAGACGAATGCCCGAGCAGTATTGGTGGGGCTATCCACGATTTCGCCGTCGCCCCGATGGTGAGTCGCCTTTTTATCCGGCACGTTAGAATCCCTGCTCCCTTGATCCCCTTTTGGACCTCTGCCCATGAAACGCCGTGATCTCCTGACCCTGGCCGCAGCCAGCGGTGTCGCTGGCCTGGCCGCCTGTCAATCCAAATCCACTCCACAAGTTGCCAGCGGCAAGGCGGCGCAGCGCTTTGAGTGGAAGATGTTCACCACCTGGCCGAAAAATTTCCCAGGCCTTGGGACCGGCGCGAATTATCTGGCGGAATCCATTACCCAAGCCAGCGGTGGCCGACTCACGGTCAAAGTGTATGGGGCTGGCGAACGAGTGCCCGCACTGGAAGTGTTTGATGCGGTATCGCGCGGGGCGGCCGAGATGGGCCACGGCGCTGCCTATTACTGGAAAGGCAAGGCTGCGGCCGCGCCCTTTTTCACCGGCGTGCCGTTTGGTCTGACTGCACAGGAAATGAACGGCTGGCTGTATTTTGGCGGCGGCCTGGAATTGTGGCGCGAACTGTACTCTCAATTCGGACTGGTACCCTTTGCGGCCGGCAATACCGGCACCCAGATGGGCGGCTGGTTTCGGCAGGAAATACACAGCATGCAGGACCTCAAGGGCCTGAAGATGCGCATGCCCGGGCTGGGCGGCGAAGTCATGGCCAGAGCCGGCGCCACCACGGTCAATATCCCTGGCGGCGAATTGTTCACCGCACTCGAATCAGGCGTCATCGACGCCACCGAATGGGTGGGTCCTTACAACGACCTGGCCTTTGGCCTGTACAAAGCCGCCAAGCACTACTACTACCCAGGCTGGCACGAATGCGGCCCGACCCTGGAAGCGATTGTGAACCAGCAGGCCTGGGACGCCCTGCCCGAAGACCTTCAGGCCATCGTCAGTCTCGCGGCACAGGCAACCAACCAGCGCATGCTGTCCGAGTACACGGCGCGTAATCAGGCCGCGCTGGAAACTCTGGTCAATCAACACGGTGTCCAGGTACATGCCTATCCGGATGAGATTATTGAATCCCTGCAGGGCATTACTCACGAGGTTCTGGAACAACTGGCTGCCTCGGACCCGATGGCCAAGAAGGTCTATGCGTCCTATCGCGACTACCGCGCCAGCGTCGTCAAGAGCAGTGCGATTGCCGAACGCGCCTACCTGAACATCCGGCGCTAGGCGCGTGCGCGTCGAACTGAATGAAGACCTCTCCGCGATCCTGGCGGAGCTCAACCCGGAACAGGAAGCCGCCGTCACCGCACCGCCGGAACACCGTTTGGTCCTGGCCGGCGCCGGCAGCGGCAAGACCCGCGTCCTGATCCGGCGCATCGCCTGGCTGATCCAGGTCGAGCAGGTTTCGCCCTATGGCATCCTGGCCGTCACCTTCACCAATAAAGCGGCCGGCGAAATGCGCGGCCGGCTGCAAAGCCTGCTGGGACAACCGGTAGACAGCCTGTGGGTCGGCACCTTCCACGGCATTGCCCATCGCATGCTGCGCCTGCACTGGCGGGAAGCGGAACTGCCGCAGAACTTCCAGATCATCGATGCGGACGACCAGAAGCGCTTTATCAAGCGCCTGCTCAAATCCATGGATATCGACGAAGGTCAATGGCCGGCCCGGCAAGTTCAGCAATACATCAATCGGCAGAAGGAGCAGGGCCTGCGCCCGGAACACCTGGGCGAAGAAGACGAACAAAGCAGGCTTCTGATCAGGGTCTACCAAGCCTATGAAGCCGCCTGCACCCGGGCCGGCCTGGTCGACTTCGCCGAACTGCTGCTCAAGGCGCATGAACTGTGTCGGGATCATGCGACCATTCAGGCCCATTACCGCCAGCGCTTTGCCCATATTCTGGTGGACGAATTTCAGGACACCAACAAGCTGCAATACGCCTGGCTGAAGGTCCTGGCGGGCACGACCGGCAAGCTGTTCGTGGTCGGCGATGATGATCAGTCCATCTACAGCTTTCGCGGCGCACGCATCGAAAACATCCTGCGCTTTGCCAAAGACCACCCGGGTACCGATTCGGTCCGCCTGGAGCAGAATTACCGCTCAAGCGGGCATATCCTGAAGGCGGCGAATGCGCTGATCAGCCATAACAGCAGTCGACTCGGCAAGAACCTGTGGACCAGCGACGCGGATGGCGAACCGGTACAGGTGTATGCGGCATTCAACGATTATGAAGAAGCCGATTACGTTATCGGTGGAATCGCGCACTGGATTCAGCACGGCGGCAAGCGTTCCGAAATTGCGATTCTGTATCGCTCCAACGCGCAGTCGCGCTTGCTGGAAGAAGCCCTGATCCGGGCCGATATGCCCTATCGGGTCTATGGCGGCTTGCGGTTCTTCGAGCGCGCCGAAATCAAGGATGCCCTGGCCTATCTGCGCCTGATCAATAACCGCCACGACGATGCGGCCTTCGAGCGCGTGGCCAACACGCCGACGCGCGGTATAGGCGCGACCAGCATGGATAAGCTGCGGCGCTACAGCCGGGATCAAGGCATCTCGATGTGGGTCGGAGCGCAGCAGCGGGCAGGCGGAGTTCTAACCGGCCGGGCGGCCAACGCCCTGGACGGGTTTGTGAACCTGATCGAAAATCTGGCCGAAAGCAGCCGCGATCTGCCTCTGGCCGAGCAAGCCAGCCTGGTGGTTGAGCGCAGCGGCCTGTATGCCTTCCACGGCAAGGAGCAGGGTGAGAAAGCCCTGTCACGTCAGGAGAACCTGGACGAGCTGGCCAGCGCCGCCCGCGGCTTCGAGGACCTGGACGATCAGGCCCTGGACCCGCTGACTGCATTTCTCACCCACGCCGCCCTGGAAGCCGGCGAAGATCAGGGCGACCGCTGGGAAGATTGCGTGCAATTGATGACCCTGCATGCCGCCAAGGGCCTGGAGTTTCCGGTGGTTTTTCTGGTGGGTCTGGAAGAAGGCCTGTTTCCGCATATGCGCTCCGTGGAAAGCCCGGACGGCCTGGAAGAAGAACGGCGGCTTTGCTACGTGGGCATGACCCGCGCACGGCAACATCTGCATCTGTCCCATGCGGAATCGCGGCGTCTGCATGGACGAGAAACCCGGGCGGTGGCGTCACGCTTTCTCAGCGAGCTGCCCGCCGACTGCGTACAGGAAGTTCGCCCCCGCCTGAAAATCAGCCAGCCACGCTACCAGGCCAGCAGAGCATCGGCGAGCCTGAGCAATGCCAGCCAGGGCGGCCTGCGCCTTGGCCAGCCGGTGCAACATGCCAAGTTCGGCGAAGGGGTGGTGCTCCGCTTCGAAGGCGAAGGCCCGCGCGCCCGAATCGAAGTTCATTTTGCCGCTCACGGCAGCAAATGGCTGCTGCTGGAACTGGCGCGGCTTGAGGCGCTGGACTGAGCCGGCCGTCCGCCGCACCCGGCTTACATCTCGTTGGCATCACGCCGTCCGCCGGCCGGCTGCACGAACGCGGCCAGAATCAGGCCACCGAGCAGCCAGGCCATGCTTTCATAGAACACGTTCATCACGGCCATCCCCCACGGCTGCAACCACCAGATCGGCCCTGATAACTGGGCAAACAGGCTGCCGGCCAAGCCCCCCAGAAACACCACGCCCACCCGCGCGGCGTAGCTTTGCAGCCCGGCCAGCTTGAGCATCAGCGCCATCAGAAACAAAACCACCACCTCGTGCAGATACCCCATCACAAAGGTGCTGGCCGCCATCGGTTCACTGCCCTCCTTGCGGAAGTAGATCGTCGCGATCGGGCCAGCAGTATGCAGGGCCTGGAATTCGGCATCGCTGGGGTCGTCTGAAAAAGGCAGCATGTACACACCGGTCTCTGGCAGAGCCGCATCCAGCAGACTCTGCAGGGCCTTCTGATTGCGGACCGTTTCTGTGGCCCCGTCGGCCATCGGCAGCACGCCCCAGAACAGAAATCCCCAGAAAAAAACCACGATCCCACCGATGACCGCACCCAAGCTCATCCCTTTCATTGTGTTTCCTCTTCCAGCTCGTGTTCGCGAAACTCCAAGGTAAATCCTGCACCGGCCAGCCGCGCGGCGTCCAGTTCCAGATCCGTACGCGTCAGTGCGTTGCGTCGCAGCCAGGCCGCGGGCATGATCAGACGCAAGCAGGACTTCTGCGCCTCGGCCTGAATCGGTGGCATTTGCTCGAGATTCCGGCCCCGGTTGATGATGACCGCGATCCGCAGCAGGATTGCCAGCCTTCTTGCCGGCTTGCGCCAGCCCTTGCGCAGATCATTGAAATAATCATCAGACCACTTGCCGCGATGTCCGCGCACCACGGCGGCGAGAATTTGCTGATCGGTGCGGGAAAATCCGTGCAGGTCGACCTGCGCCAGCACGTAGGCGCTGTGCTTGTGATACCCCGAGTGGGCAATGCTCATGCCGATTTCGTGCAACTGCGCCGCCCAACTGAGCAAATTGAAATGCTCCTCGTCACGCAGTCCCCATGAATCCGCCACCTGATCCCACAGGTGGCTGGCAAACTTCTCCACCCGCGTCGCGTGCTCCCGATCCAGTTTGAAGCGCTGCGCCAGGGCCGTCGTGGAACGATCACGCACATCCTGATCCGATAGCCGTCCGAGCAGGTCGTAAATCACCCCCTCGCGCAGCGCCCGATCCGAGATCTCCAGCTGCGCGATTCGCAGGGCATCGAACACCCCGGCCAGCACGCTCAGACTGCCCATGAAAACTTCACGCCGGTCATCCCGCAAGCCGGGCAAATCCAGTCGCTCGATGCGGGCGCAGTTGATACAGGCCTGCTCGACGGCATCGATCGCCGCCGGGGTGATCACATGTTCGCCCAGGCCCATACTCGCCGCGACCCGCCAGACTGCCCGAACCGACCCGGAGGCGCCCAGGGCCACGTCCCAGCCCAGGTTGCGAAAATCGCGCATCAGGTACTTCAGCGCAGTCCGGGCCGCCAGCCTGGCCTGGCGCACATTCTTGCGGGTAATCTCTCCGCTGCTGAAAAATTGCTGGGTATAGGACACGCAACCCATGTGAACGCTGGCCATCCTGATCGGACCCTCGTCGCCACCGATGATCAGCTCCGTGCTGCCGCCGCCGATATCGACCACCAGTCGCCGCGACCCGTCCAGAGGCAGCCCATGGGTGACCCCGCCGTAGATCAGCCGGGCCTCCTCCACCCCGGCAATGACCTCGACCCGGTGCCCGAGACAGGCTTCGGCCTTGGCGATAAAACTCCGGCTCTTGCGCAAACGCCGCAGCGTATTGGTACCGACAATCCTGACCCGATGATGGGGCAGATTCTTGAGTCTCTGACCAAAACGCGCCAGGCAATCGAGCGCCCGCTGCTGGACTTCTGGCCGCAAGGTCTTGTCCTCAGCCAGACCTTGGGCCAGACGAACGGGCTCACGAATCCGGTCGATGACCTGCAGTCCGTTATCGCCAGCCTGGGCGACCAGCATGTGGAAGCTGTTTGAACCCAGATCCACGGCCGCCACCACGATCGGCTCACCAACGGGACGAGAGTCGGCGCTCAAGGCCATGCGGCTCCAGCTTCAGCAGCCCCGCGCCGCATATCGGCCCGCATGAGCATCAGGAAATGGCTCATTGGGTTCTCCTTGACCGCCATCAGATGTATCGGCGCACTATAGCCGAAGCCCTGCGGCAACGCAGTGCGCTCAGGGATGCTGCGGCCGTCGAATTGACTCTGCCCGCCAAATTCGAAAGCATATGCGGGTTAACCAAGCACCGCCTTCGGAGAGAACATAATGAAATCATGGGCTTACACCAGCAGCCTGGGGCTGTTGATGTGCGCGATCTCGGCACATGCAGGCGGCGACCTTGCGGCCGGCAAGATTAAGGCCGATACCTGCATGGGTTGTCACGGCATAGTCGGCTATACCAATGCCTACCCAACCTACCGGGTACCCCGCCTGGGCGGACAGCATCCCGCGTACCTGGAAGCGGCCCTGAAAGCTTACCGTGCAGGCGATCGTAAACATGCCACCATGCATGCTCAAGCGGCCTCGATGAGCGACCAGGACATTGCCGACCTGGCCGCCTACCTGAGCCAAGCCCCCAACGGCGAGGAAAAATGATCATGCGGAAAATCGCATTGTTTACGGTGCTAAGCCTGAGCGCCAGTCTGAGCATGGCCGCCGGCGACCCGGCCGCCGGAGAACAGAAAGCGGCCGCCTGTGCGGCCTGCCACGGCGCCAGCGGGGTGAGCGCCAGCCCGATGTTCCCAAGCCTTGCAGGCCAGCACGCCAGCTATCTGGAAGTGGCTTTGCAGCAATATAAGCAAGGTGAACGCAATAATCCGATCATGGCCGGCCAGGCGGCCAATTTGAGCAAGCAGGACATCAAGGATCTGGCCGCTTATTTCGCCCAGAAAGAAGGCTTGTACACGCCCAAGTACACGCCCTAGTGCGCCGTCGCCTACGCTGGAGCCTGGGCGCGAGCCTGGGCGCCATCCTGTGTGGTCTGACACCGGCCATTGCCGCCGGGCAGCTCAGCTACAACTATCTTGAAGCCGGCTACCTGAAGCTGGCGCCGGACAGTGCGATGGCGCCACGCGGAAAAGGCTACGTGGCCAGCGTGTCAGCACCGTTGGAACCCGGCAGTTTCCTGCTCGTTCGCTACGCGCGCAGCGAGCCGGAAGCCGGTGGCGACACCGCTTCAATACTCAGTAGTGGTCTGGGCTACTACGCGCCCTGGCAGGCGGGCATGGACCTCTATGGTCTGCTCAGCTACGAAAAACACCGCCTGGTCGGTAGCGGGGAGCGCGTCAGCGGCTACGGGGGAGAAATCGGCCTGCGCTGGTTGCTTGGCAATCTGGTCGAGCTCAACGGCGGCGGGGCCTATTTGAAACTCAGCCGCCAGCCGGACAGCACCAACTGGTTCGGCGGCTTTGTGGTCCACATGACACCAGGCATGGCCCTGACGGGACGTTACGAAAACACGGCAGACCATCACCGCTACAGCCTGGGACTGCGCCTGCTGCCGCGCTGATCCTCCGGCGCGACAGCAGGGGCTGGTTCAGATGTAAAACGCCAGTTGTGCAAACACGCCATTGATGCGCGAATTCAGGCGAAAGCCCTCATCGGCGACATCGTAGCGTTTCTCCACCCAGCCGACAGTGAATCCGACCACCGCACCGCGCAACTCGAAGTTCAGGCCCATCTCCAACACTTCATCGTCGTCGAAACGGATGTAGGCGGCCTCAACGCCGAGATCGACGAAATTCATCAAGGGCACGCTGTATTCCAGCGTCGCCATCGGAAAAACCTCGCTGACCGTCTTGGTTGCAGAATCGCCACCCTCTTCGGAGACGGTGATTTCCCCGTCCAGAATCTTGGCGGTGATACCGACGCCCAAGCCCCGCAGCGGCGACCACATGAAACGCGCGGCCAGATCGGTGAAATCCGCCTCCGTGCGCACCTGCGCGGAACCGGTGAACGTCGCCCCACCAAAATTCGCGTCGCCCTGAAGCACGCCGTCACCGCGGAAAAGCAGGGGCTGATAACTGAATGTCATCCATTCATCATCAATGAGCCAGCCATGACTGGCACTGGAGTGCAGGCCCAGTTCGTCCCGCAGCGGGATCGGGCGGCCCTGATTCTGGACCTCCCCGCCCAACTGGGCATACCAGGGTGAGTAAACGAAGCCCACCGCCGACGCGACGCCGGGCAGAAAAGCCAAACTGATGACTGCCAACAAGGAAACTTTCTTCATTAAATTTAATCTCATCGTTCCTGGAAAACGTCGATATCCTGGGGCTGACACCCAGTTGAACTTGATTTTTCCGCAGCTGCCCCAATTCGAACAAACCGCAAGCCAACGCCAATCAACGGATCGAGTCATTATCCCTCGTGCCATTAGCATTTACCACACCATGATCACGCGACCCCTGACTCAAAGCCTCGCTTTCATACTGTTGCTGACGACGCTCCCGGCGGCCTGGGCGCATGCTCCGAATGAGCACAACAGCCTCGCCCCGATGCTGGAAAAAGTGACCCCGGGCGTGGTAAACATTGCCACCCGCTCGCGGCTGAGCAGCTCGGACAACCCCTTGCTGGCCGATCCCTTCTTCCGCTTTTTCTTTGATTTGCCGGCCCGGCCGCGACAGCGCGAAACCCAGAGTCTGGGCTCCGGGGTCATCGTCGATGCGCGCAAGGGTTACATCCTGACCAATCACCACGTCATCGACAAAGCCAATCAGATTTCGGTGACCCTGGCCGATGGCCGCAGTCTGGAGGCGGTCCTGGTCGGCAGTGATCCGGACACCGATATCGCGGTCATTCAGGTGCAGGACCCCGATCTCACCGCGGTGCCACTGGGCAGTTCTGACAGTTTGCGCGTGGGCGACTATGTCGTCGCCATCGGCAATCCCTTCGGGCTGGGCCAGACCGTCACCTCCGGGATCATCTCCGCACTGGGGCGCAGCGGACTGGGCATCGAAGGTTATGAAGATTTCATCCAGACGGATGCTTCGATCAACCCGGGGAATTCGGGCGGCGCGCTGGTCAATATGCGCGGCGAACTGATCGGCATCAATACCGCCATCGTCGGCCCCAGTGGCGGCAACGTCGGGATTGGTTTTGCGATCCCGTCGCGCATGGCGCGCTCACTGATGGAACAGATCATCGAATTCGGCGCGGTTCAGCGCGGGCGACTGGGGGTCAGCGTGCAGGATCTCACCGAAGAACTGGCCGTCGCCCTGAATGCACCGGTGCGCAAGGGCGCGGTCATCACCCAGGTTGAATCCGGCTCGTCCGCAGACCTGGCCGGACTGCGCTCCGGCGATATCGTACGTGCCGTGAACAATCGACCGATTGAGGATTCCGCCGACCTGCGCAACGCAGTCGGACTGATTCGCGCCGGCGATGCCATCAACCTGGATATCCTGCGCGACGGCAAGAGCCGCCAGTTACAGGCCCGACTCAGCCAGCCGGAAAACATCGAGGCCGCCAAGCTCAGCGCCCTGCTGGGTGGGGCGACCCTGGCCGAGCTGGAGCCGGGAACGCCGCTCTACGGCAGCGGCATCCTGATCAAGCGTGTGGAACCGGGCAGTCCCGCGGACCGCGCCGGCCTGCGCGCCGGCGATATCATCGGCTCGGTGAACCGCCGCGAAGTACGAAACATCAAGGATTTCCAAAAGGCCGCCGCCGCATCGCGCGCCGAGCTTCTGCTCAATATTCGCCGTGGCAATCGCGCCTTCTTTTTAATGTTGCGTTAAACACTCAAAAATTCCTGAAGGGGGATAAATTCCGATGATTGAGGTAGAAAGCCTCAGCAAGCGGTTTGCGGACCGTTTTGCTGTCGATAATCTGTCTTTTACGGTGTCGCCGGGCGAGGTGCTTGGCTTCCTCGGGCCCAATGGGGCCGGCAAGTCGACCACGATGAAGATGCTCACCGGATTTCTGACACCCACCAGTGGCACCGCGCGGATCATGGGCTTTGATATTCAGGAGGACCCGGTCGCGGCGAAACGTTGTTTCGGCTACCTGCCCGAAGGCGCGCCCGGTTACGGCGACATGAGCGTGGCGCAATTCCTCGAATTCATCGCCGACATTCGCGGTCTGGATGGCGCCCGTCGCCAGGCCCGGCTGGATGCGGTGATCACCGACATCAATCTGCAGGATGTCCAGGGCCAGAAGCTGGACACCCTGTCCAAAGGCTTTCGTCGCCGGGTCGGACTGGCTCAGGCCATCCTCCACGACCCTCAGGTGCTGATTCTTGACGAGCCCACCGACGGTCTGGACCCGAATCAAAAACATGAAGTCCGCAAGCTGATTCAAGGCATGGCCAAGGACAAGATCATCGTGATCTCGACCCATATCCTGGAAGAGGTGGAAGCGGTGTGCTCACGCGCCATGATCATCGCGCACGGCAAATTGCTGGCGGATGACACCCCGGCGAATCTGTCCGCCCAGACCGACAGTGGTCGACTGACCGACTATTTCCATCACATCACCGCGGGAGGCCTGTCATGAATCCGACCCGGATCATCTTCCAACGCGAGTTAGCCGCCTATTTCGCCACCCCGCTGGCCTATATCTTCATTATCATCTTCTTGCTGCTGACCGGCGTCTTCACCTTTTACCTGGGCAATTTCTTTGGCCGCGGCCAGGCCGATCTGCAGTCCTTTTTCACCTTCCATCCCTGGCTCTATCTGTTCCTGATTCCGGCCATCGCCATGCGCATATGGTCGGAAGAACGCAAGGCCGGCACCATCGAACTGCTGCTGACCCTGCCGGTGACCATGGGACAGGCGGTGTGGGGCAAATTCCTGGCCGCCTGGAGCTTCATCGCCATCGCCCTGGCCGGCACCCTGCCGATCTGGATTACGGTCAACTATCTTGGCGAACCGGATAACGGGGTCATTCTGGCCGCCTATATCGGCAGTCTGTTGATGGCCGGTGCCTATCTCGCCGTCGGCATCTGCATTTCCGCCGCGACCAAGAGCCAGGTCATTGCCTTCATCGTGTCGCTGATGGTCTGTTTCGGCTTCACCCTGGCCGGCTTTCCCCTGGTGCTGGACCTGTTCTCCGCCTGGCTCCCCGATGGCGTCACCCGAGCCATCGCCAGCCTCTCCTTCCTGACCCATTTTCAGGCCATCAGCAAAGGCGTGATCGATGTGCGTGATCTGATCTATTTCCTCGCCTTCATCGCCGCCTGGCTATACGCCAGCGCGATCGTGATCGAACTGAAGAAAGCCGACTAGGAGACCCGAATGCAAAGCAAAACTTTCAATCGCAGCAGCTTGGTCGTTGTCGCCATCGGCCTGCTGGCAGTCGTCAGCCTGAGCCAGATGCTGTTCAAGGGCTGGCGGCTGGATTTGACCGAAAATCGCCTGTACACCTTGAGCGAAGGCACCCAGAACATTCTGGACAAGCTGGAAGAACCCATTCAGCTCTACTTCTTCTACAACCGGGAAGCGGCCAAGGACGTACCGCCCTTGCAGACCTATGCCACCCGGGTACAGGAATTCCTGGAAGAACTGGCGCTGCGCGGCGGCGACCGGCTGAAACTGAATCTGGTGGCCCCGGAACCCTTCTCCAGCGAGGAGGACCGGGCGGTGGAACTCGGCATCCAACCCGTGCCACTCAATGACGCCGGCGACAATCTGTACTTTGGCCTGGCTGGCACCAACAGCGTGGATGATGTCGAAACCATCGCGTTCTTCGCGCCGAATCGTGAGGCCCTGCTGGAATATGATGTGGCCAAACTGATCTATAGCCTGGCCAATCCGGTGAAACCCAAGCTTGGCCTGCTGAGTACGCTTCAGATCGGCGGTGGCTTCGATATGCAGACCCGGCAACCCACGCCCGCCTGGATGGCCATCCAGCAGCTGCGCGAATTCTTCGCGGTGGAAGAACTCGACAGTGCGGCCACCGAGTTTGCCGACGATTTCGAGCTGCTTTTGCTGGTGCACCCGGTCCAGCTGTCCGAGGCCACCCTGTACGCCATCGACCAGTTCGTGCTGGGCGGCGGCAAGGCGCTGGTGTTCGTCGACCCGTATGCGGAATCGGCGGCCCCCAGCGGCATGGGCATGGCCGAAGGCCCGGGACCGAATTCCGACCTGAAACCCCTGTTCAGCGCCTGGGGCGTCGAACTGCGTGGCGACATCCTGGGAGACGGCGCAGCAGCCCTGCAGGTCCAAGGCCCGGGAGGCGGCCGCCCGACCTACCATCTGGGCATGCTCGGATTCGACGCCGGTCATTTCTCCGCCGAGGACGTGATCACCCAGGACCTGGACAGCATGAATTTTGGCTATGCCGGAATACTCCAGCCTGTCGAAGCCGCTGGCACTCGGTTCGTGCCGCTGATCCAGTCCAGCGAGCGGGCCGCGCCCATCCCCAGCTACCGCATCCAGCCCGGTCTGAACCCGGCCAGTCTGCTGGGCGACTTCAGCCCGACCGGAGAGCGTTACACCATTGCGGCCCGCCTGCAGGGGCCTGCCCGCAGCGCCTACGGGGACACCCCACCCGAGGACATCGACAATCCGGAGCATCGCGGCGAATCCGCAGGCGATATTCAGGTCATCGTCGTAGCCGACACCGACATGCTGACGGATCGGTTCTGGGTCCAGGTGCAGAACTTCCTCGGCCAGACCATGGCCACACCCTTTGCGGGCAATGGTGATTTTCTGGTCAACGCGGTCGATAACCTGCTCGGTTCCGCCGACGTGATCGGCATCAAGAGCCGGGCTGGCTTCAGCCGGCCTTTCACCCGGGTGGACAGCATGAAGCGGGAAGCCGACGCGCGCTTTCGCCAGCATGAAGAAAAGCTGCAAAACACCCTGCGTGAAACCGAAGCCAAACTGGCCGAACTGCAAAATCAGCGCGGTGAAGGCAATGTATTGAGCCTGTCGCCGGAGCAGCGCGAGGAGGTGGAGCGCTTCCGCGCCGAACAACTCAATACCCGCAAGGAATTGCGCGAAGTGCGCCACAGCCTCAACAAGGACATTGATCGACTGGAAGCCTGGCTGAAATTCCTCAACACCGGTTTGATTCCCTTACTGATCATCTTGCTGGCCTTGGCCAACGGGCTGCGCCGGCGCAAAGGAGCATACGCATGACCAAGTTTCACTATCTGCTGATTGCTGCGGTGGTCCTGTCGCTGGCCGCCTGGATCGCCAGCGAGCAAGAACAGAAGCGCTTCGGCCTGGATAGCGGTGCGCTGCTGGTCCCGGAACTGGAAGGGCAACTCGACGACATCGACCGGGTACTGATCCGGGTGGCTGGCGGACCCAGAATCCGCCTGGCCCAAACTGAAGGTGAGTGGCGGGTGATGGATCGCGATGGCTACCCCGCGGACACCACGGTGCTGCGTCGGGAATTGCGCAAGATCGCCCAGGCCCGGAAACTCGAAGCCAAGACCGATCAGGCCGATAGCTACGCCCGCCTGGGGGTGCAGGATGTGGATCTGGCCGAGGACACGACGGTTCAGATCGTGGCATCAAAGGGTGTGCCCAACCCGGCGGAACCGGCCCTTTTGAATCTGATCGTGGGCAATTCCGGCCGGAGCGGCAGTTATGTCCGCCAGGCCGACCAAACCCGGTCCTGGCTCATCGATACGCGCATCAGCTTGCCACGCACCACCGCCGAATGGCTGGATAAGAATCTGCTCAAGCTGTCGCGGCAGGACATCCAGCGTATCGCGATCACACCGGCGGAAGGCCCCGCCTACACCTTGAGCAAGAGCGATGCCGAGCAGACGGACTTCGACCTGAGCCCGGCACCGCCCCAGGATCAGACCAGCAATGCGGCCAATCTGAATCGGCTCGGGGCCGCACTGGCCAATCTGCGCCTGACCGACGTGGCTGTGGAAACCCCGGAAGATCTGAGCTGGAGCCAGGCCGAATTCACCAGCTTCAACGGCCTGAGCCTGCACCTGGAAGTGGCGCGCGAAGACAGCGCGCGGTATCTGCGCCTGAGTGCCAGCAGCACGGCCGACGCCGAGGAAGCCGCAGCCGAAGCGCAGCGGATCAACACCCTGGCCAAGGACCGGGTCTTTCTGATGGATCAATACGCGGTCGATGCCCTGTCGATGACGCATGCGATGATGCTGCAAAGTCCGCCAGAAGCTCCCGAGTAAGCGTTCAGACCGGAAAAGCAACCGTTCACCATGATAAAGCCGCCATTGGGCGGCTTTTTTATGCCTGCAACGCCTCGACCACGATCACTCACAGTTTCTTTACGGCTGCAGCGCTCCAATAGCGGCACGCCCCGGGGGTGGGGCGAAGAACCGCTTTCCAATAGGAGCTAGATTCATGATGTTTACCGATATTCGTCTAGGGAAGACACTGGGCCTTGGTATGGTCTGCAGTGCCGCCCTGCTCATGACCGCGTGCGGAGGCAGCAGCAGCAGCCGCACTACGGACACCACACCCACGCCGACGTCCACGCCGGCACCCACCGCAACGCCTGCGCCGACCGCGACGCCGGAGCCCACCACGTCGCCCTCACCCGAGCCCACCACGACCCCGGCTCCTGAAGCCAAGGTTTCCGGCCCTCTCGACCCGGCTCAGGATCAGGTCGTGACCGGCGTCATCAGCAATGAAGTGGCCAGCCAGTTGCCCGCTCCGATGGACTTGGCGGTGATGTGCGCCGCTTCCGCCATCAACCATCTGGTTGACGGTCCGGATTCGATTCTGGCGGCGGCGGCCGGCCTGCCCGCTGGCGGTGATCCGTTTGCGGCGTTCAACTCGGCGCAAGGCGATATGCAATCCGCCCTGGAGCGTTTTGCCGCGCAGTTGCAGTCCACGCTGGAGGTCCTGGAGGGCCGTGGTAGCTGTGATCCGGCGGATCCGGGCACGGCCAGCAATACCAACCCGCTCACCGGCACCCCGCTGGAAGCGGTCGGCACCCAGGTCCTGGCCTTGATTACGGCCCTTGACGACGCCCAGGACAGCCCGAACCTGACCGCTGTAACCAGCGCGCTCGCTCCGGTCATGACCGCGCTGTCGGCTTCATTCGGCACCCTGCCCGCCGAAGTGATGGCCACACCTGTGCTGGGCGGTGCGATCACCACCCTGGCGGATGCGACCGCTGACTTCGCGGCCTTGCTGCCTGCGATCGGCAACTACAACGGTCCGAATACCGCTGCGGGTACTGCCACACTGGTGAACAACCTGCTGAGCAATGTGCTGCTGGGCATTCTGCCCGTCGCCGAAATTGACGCCGCTTCGGGTCAGGACTTCTCCGGCGAAATCCAGACCGGCCTTGATGGGCTGAGCGGACAGCTGGGCACCAGCGTTGGCAATGTCATCAAGCCGCTGTTCGATCAGGGCCTGCCCGGCGCACTGGATCCGCTAACCAACCCGGTCGAAGGCTTGATCGCCGTGATCGTCCACCCGTCAGCTGATGTTGTGGTCGCCAAGCGGTATGTCATCACCTCGGTCGCGATGAACCCGGTCAAGGGCATCCTGGCCAGCGCCATCGGTGATGGCAACACCACCGGTTCGGCTTCGGACGCACTGCTCGGCATGCTGATCGCCGAACAGGGCAATCTCACATTGGCGCAGATGATCACCGGCTCCGGCCTGACCAGTGGCACGCCTCTGGCCAACGCCAGTGCGCTGGTGACCGACGCCAATGCCCTGGTTATTGATGGCGTACTGAGTAACATCCGCGCCTTCACCGTGGCACCGTTCAACCTGTCGCTGACGGATGCGTTGAACAATGTGGTGGGCGATCAGATCACCGGTGCGGGCTCTTTGAGCACCCCGCTGTAAGCAAGCCACGCTGCACCTAGACCAACGCCCGGCCTAGCCGGGCGTTTTTTTATGCCTCACGCGGCTTCGCGCCACCGCTCACCAGGCCGGCAGATGCTCATAGCCCGGCTCGCCCGGCATCAGAACCCGGACCAGGCGGCCGTCCCGAATCTCGTGGCGGGTCCTGATTTCCTCCACGGTTTCGAGTCCCGCCAGGGTACTGAGCGCCTCATCCACATCGGCGAAAGCCTGTAGCGCGGCCAGCTCCTTGATGGTCGGAAAGATCAGCTCGACCTGCTGCTGCGCGTGTCGCTCCAGCATCTGCTCCGGCCGAATCCAGCAATGCTCGGTCAGCTCACAGCCATCCACACGGACATCCTGATCCTGCGGCGCCCGCGCCACGAAAAAGCGCGTCCGGTAACGCCGCGGCATGCCGGGCGGTGTGGTCCAGAAACGGAAATACTGCAAAACCCGGCAATCGAACCCCTCCGGCAACTGGGCCAGAACCTCCTCCAGAGAGCGCCGCTGCTGGTGCAGATCGCGCTGTAACTGCCGCCAGTTTTCAGGACGCTGCGCACTGAACAGCCAGATCCCCGCCTCTTCGAACAGTTCCCTGGCCGCGGCCAGATAGAAGCGCAAGGCGGCGGGATCGCCAAAGCGCTGCGCGCAATCCCCGGCATCCAGCCCACGGCAATATCTGATCGCCCGCCGATCGGCCGCATCCACCGCGCCACCGGGAAAGACGAATGCACCGGCGGAAAATCGCGTCTGCCGCCCCCGCTTACCGAGCAGGACTTGCAAGCCCTCAGGGGCATCGCGCAGCAGCACGATAGTGGCCGCATCTTTCAGTTCGACGCTCACGCCAAATGCTCCAGAGCGTACGCGGTAAACAGGTCCTTCTGCTCCCGGTGCATGAAGTGTCCGGCCGTATCCAGACAGGTCAACTGGAAGCTCGAACTGAAACAGGCCGCCTGCTGCTCGAACATCTGCGCCCCAATACAGCCGTCCCGGCCTCCGGCCACGCTCAGCGTGGGAACGCTGCACGGCGCAAGCAGTTGGGCCCGCTGCCTTGACCACGGCTTGAGCAGCAGGGCCGGCAGCGCACGGTAGTAGGCCAGTGCCGCCCGGCGCACAGCCGGTTCGGACAAGGCCAGTCTGACGGGTTCGATATCCTGCGGCGCAAAGGCCCAGTCCGGCGACCAGGCCCGCCACAGGCGCTCAATGAAGTCACCGGCCGGGTCTGCGAGCCGGCGCTCTGGCCAATGCGGCAGCTGAAAGAAGCCCATGTACCACGAACGGCGCAACTGGGCCGCGGTCAGGTGCAAAAACCGCCGGGGGTGCGGCACCGCCGCACACACCATGCGCTGAATCCGTGCCGGCTGCATGGCGGCCATCGCATAAGCGCACACCGCCCCCCAGTCATGTCCGATCAGGCGCACCGCTTGCTCCGGACACAGCTGCGCTATCAGGTCCAGCAGTGCGCGGGCCAGGGCGGGCACACTGTAATCCGACAATTGCTGATCCGGCGCATAGCCCGGCATCTGTGGAATGATCACCCGGTAACCTGCCTGGATCAGCTCCGGCGCGATGTCGAACCAGGTCTCAGCCGTATCGGGAAAACCGTGCAGACACCACAGTGCCGGACCCTCACCACCCTGCCAATACACCCAGGGTCCGTCGGGGCTGGCCACACGGCAGGGCGTCAGACCCGCAGGCGCCTCAGGCACGCGCCTTGACCAGCTCAGCCTCGATCAGGGCATCCTTTTCCGTCCACAGCCGCGCCATCCAGGCCTGAGCCTCGCGTCGAAATGCTTCATCCTGCTGGTAATTCGCCGCGTACCAGGAGGCGGGAATCTCGCGCGTCTGGATATCCACAACAATGGCCTTGTTACGCCCACACATGAAGTCCCAGAAGCCTTTCGCTCCATCCAGATAGACGATCGTGATATCCAGCAAGGTATTGACCTGCGGCCCCAGCACGGCTGCCGCAAACGCCAGCCCGCCGGTTTTGGGCCGCAACAAATGCTGATAAGGCGAATTCTGCCGGGCCTGTTTGGCCGGGGTGAAACGGGTGCCTTCCACGTAATTCAGCACCGTGACCGGCATGCCGATGTACTTCTCGCAAGCCCGCCGCGCGGTGGCCAGGTCCTCACCTGCCAGGGCCGGATTGGCTTGCAATTGTTCCCGGCTATGCCGCTTCATGAACGGATAATCCAATGCCCACCACACCAGACCCAGGATGGGCACCCAGATCAATTCCTGTTTGATGAAGAATTTGAAGAATGGCACTTTGCCACCCAGAGCGCGCATCACCACATAGATGTCGTTCCAGGTTTGATGGTTGGAAACCACCAGATACTGGGCATCCTTGCGCAGATTCTCGGCGCCGCGAATTTCCCAGTGCGTCTGATGCAGGCTCTCGGCTATCAGGACATTGCAATGCAACCAGCCATTGCACAGGGAATGCAGGGCGCTATCGCAGACGCGACGCCCCGCCTTGAGCGGTATCAGTTTGAACAGAATGACCAGATAGATGGGTACGGCCCAGAACAGCGTATTGACGACAAACAGGCTGGACACGATCACACCCAGCACGGGGGCTGGCAGAAAACTCAGCATGATCCACAAATCTCAACAGGCAGTAATGCAAGTTTAGCGGCATAAGACCTGCCTTTGCAGCGCCTTATTCCGCCAACAGAGCCTCCAGCGCCTGCTGAATCTGTTTGGCACGCGGGCTGCCATTGCGTACTTCACCGGCAAAAGCCTGGCGCAGACGCCCCTGCTTATCGAGCAGGTAGAAGGCCGGCCAGTAGCGATTGCCCAGCGCATTCCAGTAGGCATAATCATTATCCAGCATGACCGGATGGCGCACGCCCAGCTCCCTGAGCTTGGCCGCGACGGCTGCGGCCGGGCGCTCGTAACTGAATTCCGGTGTGTGAATTCCGATCACCTGCAAACCCTGATCGCGATAGCGCTCTTCCACGGCCTTGACCCAGGGAATGCTCCGCGTGCAATTAGCGCAGGCAAAGGTCCAGAATTCGATCACCACCACCTGGCCGCGCAGATCATCCAGGCTCAGCGGCTTGCTGTTCAGCCAGGCGGCGGCCGACTGCTGGGTAAATTCCGGCGCTGGCGGCGCTTTGGCCGCCGACGAGGCGAAAACCGGGGAACACAGCAGCAACAGACACAGGGCGCGTAGGATCATGTCCTTACGACCGGCCTTGGCGGCCGTGGTTCAGTCGCGTTCGATGATCGCCGAAGCTTTTAGCTGCTCGGTCGAATCCTGCACCTCCACCTGTCGGTACGGCTGGGCATCCACGGCCACCAGAACGCACAAGCTGGTCATCATTTGCGTCACCACCCGATCAGGCAAGGGCTCCAGCCAATCCGCCTGCAGCCTCAAGGTCCCCTGCTCATCCACACTGGCTTTTCGACGCAATTCAACGCTGTAACCGCCGGTGCGGCGCAAGCCTTGCTCCAGCACGACAAAGGATTTGTCCGCCGGCAGCTCGACCCGATCCAGCCGCAGATTATCCTGGTCGTCCCAGGCCCGCAGTTCCTCCACGGTATCAAACAGGCGTACCACCGCCTCTTCAGTCGGCGTGCCACACAGCAAAGCGCGGCG
The DNA here is from genome assembly GCA_041624435.1 of Oceanococcus sp. Lineage (GTDB taxonomy): Bacteria > Pseudomonadota > Gammaproteobacteria > Nevskiales > Oceanococcaceae > Oceanococcus. Next base: position 26,462 of record JBFJVB010000011.1, read on the forward strand.
CAGCTCCCGCACATCGACCGATCCCGTGACAAAGTCATAATTGTCGCCCCAGAATTTCAATTTGGGCACCCAGGCACAGGCCGACAGACTGAGCACGGCAAGCACGAGGACGAGGCGTTGAGGACGGGTCATGAATTACTCCAGGCAATAACAGCCGCGGATTGTATCAAGCACACGCTCAGGACCTGTTCATTCACCCCGCCTGATTTTTTGCGATGATGGGTGTATGACCAAGCTTGCAGGCAAAATTACCGTTGACTGGCTGTGCGATCAACTCTGTCGGGACCACTACCTCAGCCCGGAGCAGGCGACCCAGGCGCGCCTGCGGCTGTCACGCACGAGCTCGGCCGAGCACCCGTTGACGCGCCTGGCGGCGCTCAAGCTCGCCGCTCAGGAACCCGCACAGCCGATCCTGGACGCGGAAGCCCTGAGCCAGTGGCTGGCACAGCACTGCCAGTTGCCTTATCGCAGAATTGACCCACTGCAAATCGATATTCCAACAATCACGGGGCTGTGTTCCTACGCTTACGCCGCCCGGAGCAAGATTCTGCCACTCGAGTCGAACTCGCACAGCGCCACTTTCGCAGTTTGCGAACCCGGGGTCTGTGACTGGGAACCTGAACTGAGCCGGATTACCGGCAAGGAAATCCGCCGCGTGCTGGCCAATCCGGCCGACATCGATCGCTATCTGATCGAGTTCTACGCCCTGGCCCGTTCGATCAAGGCCAGCGACCGCGAGCAACGGGAACCCAACAGTCAGTTGCAGAACCTGGAACAGCTGACCGATCTGGGCCGGACCGGCAACCTGGAAGCCAATGATCAGCACGTGGTGGGCATTGTGGACTGGCTGCTGCAATACGCGTTCGACCAACGCGCCAGCGACATCCATCTGGAACCCCGTCGCGAAACCGGTAATGTGCGCTTCAGGATCGACGGCGTGATGCATCAGGTCTACCAAATGCCGCCCAAGGTCGTGACCGCCGTAACCAGCCGGCTGAAAATCCTGGGGCGCATGGACCTGGCTGAAAAACGCCGGCCACAGGATGGCCGCATCAAGACCCGTAACCCCGATGGGCAGGAAATCGAATTGCGCCTGTCGAGCATGCCCACGGCATTCGGGGAAAAACTGGTCCTGCGCATCTTCGACCCGGCCACCCTGCTGCAGGACTACGCCGACCTGGGCCTGGACGATACCCAGCAACAGACCTGGCAGCGGATCACCACCCAGGCCCACGGCATCGTACTGGTTACGGGGCCGACGGGATCCGGCAAAACCACCTCGCTGTATTCCACCTTACGCCGACTGGCCAGGCCTGAAGTCAATGTCTGCACGATCGAAGATCCGATTGAACTGATCGAGCCCCGATTCAATCAGCTCCAGGTCAATGACGCCCTGGGGCTGGATTTCCCCAGTGGCATTCGGACCCTGCTGCGCCAGGATCCCGACATCATCATGGTCGGTGAAATTCGTGATGTTCAGACCGCTGAAATCGCCATACAGGCCGCCCTGACCGGGCATCTGGTGCTGAGCACGCTGCACACCAACGATGCCCCCTCTGCCGTCACCCGACTGCTCGAACTGGGCGTTCCTGCCTATTTGCTGCGCGCCACCTTGCTGGGCGTGCTCGCCCAGCGCCTGGTCCGCAAATTGTGTACTCACTGTCTGACTGACTGCGCCACCGACCAGGATGAATGGATCGCGCTGGCCGGTCCGAAGCGTCCCCGCCCCCGGCATATTTGCGCTGCCCCAGGTTGTCTGGAATGCCGCGCCACGGGTTTTCTGGGCCGGCTGGGCCTGTACGAACTGCTGGAGATCACACCGCAATTCCGGAGCCGGATTGAACCCGCCGTGGACACGGCCTCGCTACGCCAGCTGGCCCAGCAACAGGGGATGCGCAGCATGCGGGAGTCCGGCATTCGCAAGATCCTGGCGGGCCTGACCCATCCGCGTGAGGTGTTGCGAATTACGCCGGGGGATTAGCCTGGCGTGCCCCCGAGCTCAGCGCCTGCGAACGAGCATGCGCGCACTGCCCTCAGGCCCGCCCCAGGGCGATCAGCACCTGCCGGCGCAGCCCCTCACTCATGCTCTCCAGCAAGGCCTCCAGATGCGGATGGGCCTCGGCCGCCTGCTCGGCATGACTGGCCAGGGACGCGACGACAATTTCCTGAGCCGCCGCGTCCATGGCTTCCAGCATGGGCAGGGCGAGTCGCCACAGATCGCGTTCGAACAAAGCCTCATTCAGACTGGCCAGCACCAACGGCGGCGCATCGGCCAGCAAACTGCCCAACCGCGCCCGCTGGGGCGGGCTCAAGCGTTCGACCATGCTCAGGACTTGTGGCCACAGCGCACCATCGTCTGCCGCCGCCGCCGACATGGTACCGCGCAGCTGCTCGGTATCGAGCAGGGTGATCAACTGATCCAGTCGTTCGGCCGATTCGACAAAGAAACCGACATGCAGCAGAGACTGGATATCCATTCGGGCCGCGACCCGCCGAATCTGTTGCTCAGTCAATGCATCGACGAAAACCGCCATGGTCATGAACTCGCGCCGCTTCTGTAATTCCACCGCCACCGCCACCACGTGCGCGGACGGCATCGCGTGCAGAACGCTGACCGCCCGGCGCGGATCAATCGCGACACAGATATCCGCCTGGTACGGGACCGACAGGCGCGAGGCCAGATCCACCGCATCTTTTGGGTCGAGCAGGCCGGTCACCTGGGCCGCCACGCTGGCCGGGATGACTTTTTCGCAGATCACCGCCACGACTTTGTTCGGCAACAGTTTTGTGCTGTCCGCCAGACGCCGGAACCGCTTGGCGTGACGATCGAACAAGCTTGCGGAAATCGCCTGGCGCAAGGCGCGCAGGCTGGGCGGATCCAGATGGCTCAGAAACGCCAGTTCCGCCACGGACACCCGCAGGACAACCGCCAGCTTTTGCAGCTCGGCGCGCAACAAGAGTTCGGACATCAGTAGCTACCGGAACAACAACTTGCGAATCGTCCCGCGCAGCAATGCCGGCACATGGTCGAGCGACTCCTCGGTAGCCGCAGCCAGGGATTCGGCCTGCTTCGCTTTCGCGCTGTCAATCAGAGCACACAGCCTGGCCTGGTCAGCATCATCCAGTGGTGTGAGCGACGGCAGCAGTGCCGCGGCACTGCCCAGTTTTTCCTGCAAGGCGGTCAATGTCGGTTTGGCCAAGTTCCATCCTCCCGTGTCGGTCTCATCCTACACCAGGACCTGGAGCGCTCGCGCGGACTGACTTGGCGAAATGGACACGCAGGCCTCAGGTATTAGCGCTATGCTGTGATCTGGTCTGAGCAGAGTAATTATCATGCACGGAGCCACAAGCGATATCGTCGGCGGACTCGTCGCGCTGATGTTGCTGGCAGCGGCCACGCTGGCGCTGACCAACCGCCTGCGCTTCCCGTTCTCGATCGCCTTGCTGCTGCTGGGCATGCTCCTGGCCCAGCTCGGCCTGATCTTCCCGCAGCAGCTGGGAATACTCAGCGAGCTGGAAATCTCCGCCGACCTGATTCTTTACGTTTTTTTGCCAACCCTGGTCTTCGAATCCGCCTTCCACCTGGATTGGCGGCAGCTGCGCCGCGATCTGGCCCCGGTGCTGATGCTGGCGGTACCGGGTTTGCTGGCCTCCTCACTGCTGATCGCAGGACTGCTGAACCTGGCGACCGGCCTGCCCTTCAGCCATGCCTGGCTGCTCGGCGCCATCCTGTCGGCCACCGACCCGGTGGCGGTCATCGCCCTGTTCCGTAAACTGGGCGCCCCGCAGCGCCTGACCATTCTGGTCGAAGGCGAGAGCCTGTTCAACGACGCCAGCGCGATTGTCCTGTCGCGCATTCTGGTTGGGGTGGCCCTGGCCGGCAGCCTGGAAAGCAGCCGCATCCTCAGCGGTCTGGGCGACTTCGTGGTGGTGTTCTTCGGCGGGGTTCTGGTTGGCTGGCTGCTGGGCGAACTCATCGCCTGGCTGCTGGGCAAGGTTCAGGCCGAAGCCGAGATCGAAATCACCCTGACGACGGTTCTGGCCTATCTGTCCTTCCTGATCGCCGAGGAAGTACTGCATGTCAGCGGGGTGATGGCAACCGTGACCGCGGGCCTGAGCTATGGCCACCGCGGCTGGATGCGGGTGTCCAGTTCGGTGCGCAGCTATCTGGAGCATTTCTGGGAATACATGGCCTTCGTCTCCACGGCGCTGATTTTTCTGATGGTCGGACTGGCCGTGGATGTGGGCCAGATCGTCAGTCAGTGGCAGACCCTGAGCTGGCTGATCCTGGGCATGCTGCTGTCCCGCGCTGCCGTGGTCTATGGCCTGATGCCGGTGGTCAACCGCATGCCGGACGCCGAACCGGTCGGGCGCGCCTATCAGCATGTGATGTACTGGGGTGGCCTGCGCGGGGCCATCGCCCTGGCCATCGTGCTCAGCCTGCCTGAAGAGCTGCCTTTCAAGGACGATTTCATCGCCCTGGTCGCCGGCGCCCTGCTGTTCACCCTGCTGGTCCAGGGCCTGAGCATCAATCGCCTGGTGCAGCGGCTGGGCCTGGACCGACAACCGCTGATCGATCGGTTTGGCATCGCTGACACGCGTATCGCCATGGCCCGGCACGTCCTCAAACGCCTCCCGGAGCTCAGGATCGGTGGCCTGTTCTCCTCCACCCCGATTCAAAGCCTGCTGCAACACTACGCGCAGGAGACTTCGACCGCGGAACACGCCCTGAATGAGCTGCAAGAGGACGAGTTCGAAGACAGCTCCCACCGGGCCGTGCTGAACATGCGCATCCTGAGTGAAGAACGCCGGCAGTTTGCCAGACTGTTTGATCATGGCCATCTGGCCGAGCAGGTGATGCGCTTGCTGCTGTCCAGCAACGCCGAATGCCAGGATGGCGTCCGCCAGGGCCATCCGCTGCCGGCGCAACGACTCCCGTTTGACATCTCTGCCGGCTGGTCACGCACGCTGCTGAACCGCCTGCCAGGCTTGCGCGAAAAACTGGCCCTGCGCCGGCTGGCGATCGAATATCAGGCGGCCTGGGCGCTCTATCAGAGCAGTACCGCGATTCTGGCGGACTGGTACGTGCTGTTGCCAGAACCCGGCAGCGAGCGCGCGCAGCAACTGAAACCACTACTGGAACAGTGGCGCGACGCGGCGCGGACCAGCCTGGAACATACGGCCGAACAATTCCCCGAATTTACCCAGACGATGCAGCAGAATCATGCCAAACGACTGGCCCTGCTGACCGAACTGGAGGTGATCGAGGATCGCGCCGCACGCGGCAGCCTGTGCACCGGCGCGGCCGAGTCCCTGCGGCATGACCGGCTCGGTTCCATTGCCCATCTGCGCGGCCTGAGCACCCATGCACTGCGCCTGGAACCCGCCGAGCTATTGCGCCAGGTTCCGATTTTCCACGACGCCGACCCCGCCGCCATCGATTTTCTGGCCCGTGCCGTGACGGCGCAGACCCTCAATGCCGAAAGCGACATCATCCGTCAGCACGAACCGGGTGAGTCCCTGTTCCTGATCGCCCGGGGCGTGGTGCGGGTGCTGGTGGAGGGCCAGGAACAACCCATCGCCACGCTGATGGCCGGGGATTTCTTCGGTGAGATGGCCCTGCTGCATCAGACCCCGCGCACCGCCACGGTGCGCAGCGTGACGCCGTGCACGGTCTATGAGCTGAGTCGGCCCGCGTACCTCAAAGCCGCCGAACAGATTCCTTCACTGGCGCAAACCACGGCCGAACTCGACGACCGGCGACGGGCCGAGCTGGAGCAGCTCAAGACGCAAAGCGACACCTGAGGCTTACTTTTTTCCCAGTTTCAGACGCAGCGCATTGAGCTTGATAAAGCCCTGCGCATCGCGCTGATCGTAAGCGCCCTTGTCGTCTTCGAAAGTGGCAATGGCTTCGTCAAACAGGCTGTTGCGCTCGGAGCGGCGTCCCAGCGTCAGCACATTTCCTTTGTACAGCTGCAAGCGGACTTCGCCGTTGACCGTAGTCTGGGTATGGTCGATGGCCGCCTGTAACGCCTCGCGCTCGGGGCTGAACCAGAAGCCGTTGTAAATCAGCTGGGCATAGCGCGGCATCCATTCGTCTTTCAGGTGGGCGGCCTCACGATCCAGGGTCAGCGACTCCATCGCCCGATGGGCGCGCAGCAGGATGGTGCCGCCAGGCGTTTCGTAACAGCCGCGCGACTTGATCCCCACGAAGCGGTTCTCGACGATGTCCAGACGCCCGATCCCATGCCGGGCACCCAGGGTATTGAGTGCATTCAGCAAGGCATAGGGCGAAAGCTCCTCGCCGTTCAGGCTCACCGCATCCCCGGCGGCAAACCCTAAAGTGATCTCTTCAGGGGTATCGGGGGCCTGGTCCAGACTGTTGGTCCAGCGCCACATATTGGCGTTTGGCGCGCACCAGGGATCTTCCAGTTCCTCGCCTTCGTAAGAAATATGCAAACAGTTCGCGTCCATGGAATAGGGCGAACTGCCGTCTTTCTTCTTGGTGATCGGAATACCGTGCTCGGCCGCATACGCCAGCAGTTTTTCGCGCGAATTCAGATCCCATTCGCGCCACGGCGCAATCACCTTGATCTGCGGCATCAGACCATAGGCCGCCAGCTCGAACCGGACCTGATCATTGCCCTTGCCGGTCGCGCCGTGGGCGATGGCATCGGCGCCGGTCTCGCGGGCGATCTCGATCATGCTGCGGGCGATACAGGGGCGGGCGATGGACGTCCCCAGCAGATACTCCCCTTCATACACCGCATTGGCGCGAAACATCGGAAACACGTAATCCCGAACAAATTCCTCACGCAGATCGCGGATGAAGATATCCTTGACCCCCAGGCTTTGCGCCTTGGGCCGGACCTCTTCGACCTCTTCCCCCTGACCCAGATCCGCGGTAAAGGTCACCACTTCACACTGGTAATGGTCCTGCAACCATTTCAGGATGACCGAGGTATCCAGACCGCCAGAATAGGCGAGTACGACTTTCTTGATATCAGACATGGCATTTGCGGGCTAGGGCGCGGCGGGCGATTATAGCGGTTGCGTACTGTCGGCACAGCCTCACCAGCCGGTTTTTCATGCGGAAGATCGAGCCACGGATGGCGCAATGCCTGGCGCCGATATCCAGACTCACTGCAACACCCCCATCTAGGAACGAATGACCACCCTCAGCATTACCGCCCCCGACGACTGGCATTTGCATCTGCGTGATGGCGAAGCCTTGCCCGATACGGTGGCCTGTTCGGCACGCCAGTTCGAGCGAGCCATCGTCATGCCCAATCTGCGCCCGCCAATCACCACCCTCGACCAGGCCAGCGCCTACCGGCAGCGCATTCTGGCGGCCGTGCCAAGCGGATTATCGTTCCAGCCGCTGATGACCCTGTATCTGACCGATCACACGGCGCCGGCGGAAATCGAAGCCGCGGCGCGCAGCGGTCTGGTATACGGCCTGAAACTGTATCCCGCCGGGGCGACCACCAATTCCGATTCGGGCGTGACCGATATCGCCAATATCCAGACCTGCCTGCAGACCATGAGCGACTGTGGCCTGGTCTTGCAGGTGCATGGGGAAGTCACCGACCCGTCCGTCGATATCTTCGCCCGCGAGGCCGTGTTCATCGAACGAATTCTGATGCCCATCGCGGCGCGATTCCCGGATCTGAAGATCGTGCTGGAACACATCACCACCGAACAGGCCGTGGCGTTTGTGCGCGCCGGCTCGGAGCGGATTGCCGCCACGATTACCCCTCAGCACATCCGTTTCAACCGCAACGAACTGTTTCACGGCGGCCTGCGCCCGCACAACTGGTGCCTGCCAGTCCTCAAGGCGGAGCATCATCGCCAGGCCGTGGCCGAGGCCGCCTTCAGCGGCCATCCGCGGTTTTTCCTGGGCACGGACAGCGCGCCGCATACGCGTGAGGCCAAGGAATCCGCCTGTGGCTGCGCCGGAATTTTTTCCGCAGCGACGGCGATGGAGTTGTATGCCGACAGTTTTGACTCGGCCGGCAAACTGGATCGTCTGGAAGCTTTTGCCAGCCATTTCGGTGCGGATTTCTATGGCCTGCCCCGCAACACCCGCCAGCTCAGCCTGCGCCGGCACCCCCAGACGGTACCGGCCAGCCTGCCCCTGGCCGACAGCACTGTCATACCGATGCTGGCCGGGGAATCCCTGCCCTGGACCTGCCAGGGAATCAGCGCATGAGTGACACCAAGGAGCTTGAATCCCCGGCCCAATCCCTGATGGCGCAACGCTTTCGCGGCTTTCTTCCGGTTATCATCGATGTGGAGACCGGGGGGTTTGATTGCAGCCGGGATGCGCTGCTGGAGATCGCTGCGCACACGGTGGACATTGACCCCAACGGCCTGCTGTCACCGGGCGAGTCGATCAGTTTTCATGTCGAGCCCTTTGCCGGCGCCAATATTGAAGACGCGGCCCTGGAATTTACCGGCATCCGGCCGTTCAGCCCGCTGCGCGCCGCCGACCAGGAAAGCAATGCGCTGGGCCGCACTTTCCAGCTGGTCAGGCGCAAGCTCAAGGAACACGGCTGCCGCAGGGCCATCCTGGTCGGGCACAACGCCCATTTCGACCTGGGTTTTCTGAACGCGGCCGTGGCGCGCTGTGGCATCAAACGCAACCCGTTTCACCCTTTTTCGGTGTTTGACACCGCAACCCTGGCCGGCGCCACGCTGGGGCAGACGGTTCTGGCCCGGGCCATCGCCATCGCCGGGATTGAATGGGACCAGAGTGAAGCCCATTCCGCACGCTACGATGCGGCCAAAACAACCGAGCTGTTCTGTGTGATGCTCAACAGCATGGCCCCGGTGTACTCGGCCTGGACCACGCCAAACGACGAAGCCGAATGAGCGCCGTCCGGCCCGCCGTGAGCATCCAGCGGCGACTGGCCCGTGGTCTGCTGTGGATCGGCGTCGGCGCCCTGCTGCTCGGCGCAATGCTGGCCGCAGGCCTGTACTGGCGGTACGGTGGCGGTGCCGCCTTCCCGGATCGCAGCACCGCGCCGTTGTGGCCGGAATCCGCTCTGGAGACGGTCGCGGAACTCGATTACCCACCGGGCAACCTCGCGGTCAGCGCCAGCGGACGCGTGTTCTTCACCTACCACCCCGAAGCCCGCCCGCCGCTGAACCTGGCGGAATGGGTCGATGGGCAGGCGGTGGCCTGGCCAAGCGCCGCGTGGCAACCGGGCGGCGATCACCCCCAGGCCCTGAACGAAGTGCTGTCCATTCGGATCGACGCGCAACAACGGCTTTGGGCCCTGGACAACGGCACCCACGGCCTGCGCCCCGGGCGCCTGCTGGCCTTCGATCTGGCTACTGGCGAGCAGGTGCATCGCTTTGAATTCCCGCGGGACATTGCCGGTTACGGTTCGCATCTGAACGATTTCCAGGTGTCCCCCGATGGCCAGAGCATCTATATCGCCGATGCGAGCTTTTTCGGCCAGACGCCCGCCATCATCGTCTATGACCTGCGCACGCAAACGGCGCGGCGGGTGATCGAGAAGCATGAAAGCGTGCTGCCGGAACACTACCTGCCCGTGGTTCAGGGCCGGGCCATGGCCGCCTTTGGCCTGGTCGCCATTCGCCCCGGGGTGGATTCCATCGGCCTGAGCCCCACGGGGGACTGGTTGTACTTTGCGCCGGTAACGAACAACTATCTGTACCGTATCCCCACCCGGCATTTGCGCGACGCCGGCCTGTCGGCGACCCAGATCCAGCGCAAGATCCAGCGTTTCGGACTCAAGACCATGAGCGATGGCATCACCCTGGATGAGCAAGAGCGGATTTATCTGTCCGATCTGGAACATTCGGCCATCGTGCGCATGGACTCTGGCGGCGAACTGACCACGCTGCTCAAGTCCGAGCGTCTGCGCTGGCCTGACGGCTTCAGTTTCGGCCCCGACGGCTGGCTGTACGTCAGTTGCAGCAGCCTCCATCAGGTGATCGGCGTTCTGCCCAGCCAGACCCGCCGGAATGCCCCGTTTCAGATTTTTCGGGTCAAAACCGACAGCAGCGGTATCCCGGGACGGTGATTCCGGGCGGGGAAAGCGTTTTGATCACAAAACGGTCATAATCCGTTCACCGTATTTCAATAAACGCAGCCCACGATGGTCGAAATTTTGAAATTTGAGGATCGAGCATGGCGGTTCTAGCCAAAGAGGCCCTGCCGCGATACAGCTGCTCCCTAGCGAGCACAGCGGCGGAAATCAAGGAAGCGCAGAAGCTGCGCTACCGGATTTTCGCGCTGGAAATGGGCGCATCGATTGACGGCGGTCCGGAGTTGCTGGATCACGATGCTCTGGATGCGCATTGCGAACATCTGCTCGTGCGCAATAGCGACGCAGAAGTGGTGGCCTGCACCCGCCTGCTGACCGGCGAAGTAGCCGCTCGGATCGGCGGTTTCTACTCTGCGCACGAATTTCGCCTGGACGCCATCCATGCCCTGCCCGGTCGCAAGCTGGAAATCGGCCGTACCTGCGTCCATGCCGATTACCGCACCGGCGCCACCATCGCGGTGCTGTGGTCAGGCCTGGCCGAGTATGTCGCCGACAATGGCATCGACTATCTGTTCGGCTGTGCCAGCATCCCGCTGGACGATGTCGATGCCACCCACCGGATCATGCAGGAAATCCGGGAGCGCTATATGAGCGCACCGGATCTACGGGTGGAACCCGTGCTGCCCCTGCCTCCGCGTAACGTGCCGTTTAACCGCACCCGGATGCCGCCCTTGCTCAAGGCCTATGTCAGCCTCGGTGCACGCGCCTGCGGTGAAGCCTTCTGGGATACCGAATTTCGCTGCGCCGACGTGTTCATGCTGTTGAATCTGCGCGAGTTGCATCCGCGCTACATGAAGCGGTTTTTAGGCCCCACCCTGATGAACTCTTGAGGCTGCACCTGCGCCGCTACATTCGCTTGCTGCGAATCGGCCTGCACTTGATATGCGTCATCCCCGTCGGCTTGCTTGCGGCCGCCAGCCGACGTCCGGAACGCTGGTCGCAGCTGTGGTTCGGCGGCCTGCTGAATATTCTGAATGTCCAGCTGCGCGTCCAGGGCTCGCCGGGACCGGCCTGCTCCCTGGTCGCAGGCAACCATGTGTCCTGGCTGGATATCGCGGTCCTGGTTACGGCCAAACCGGTCATCTTCGTCTCCAAGGCCGAGGTACGTGGGTGGCCGATTATCGGCTGGCTGGCCCGCGCTGGCGACACCCAGTTCATCGAGCGGGGCGCGCACGGCACCCAGGATCTGAACGACGACCTGACCCGCCTGCTCGGCCAGAATCGCGCCGTGGCGATCTTTCCCGAGGGCACGACCACCCGCGGCCCCGGGGTCAAGCGTTTCCAGCCCCGCCTGTTTGCCGGCGCCATCAATGCCCAGGTTCCGGTGCAGCCCTTTGCGCTGCGTTATCGCGAAACCAGCGTGGCCTACGTCGATGACGACACCCTGGGCGACAACCTGTGGAATTTGCTGGCGGAGCCGGTGATCTACGCCGAACTGCACTTTGGCCCCCCGATTCCGCCCGGCCAGCACCGCAAGCATCTGGCCCGACGGACCCAGGACTGGGCCGAACAGGCTCTGGCCCTGCCCCCCACCTGGCCGGCGCCCGCCACCACGGCTCCACCTGAGCGCCGCCTGATGGGAGCCAAGACTCCTAGCCGGGTTACAATGCGGCGCTAAATCCAGTCCCCGCGGGAGCCGCCCATGACCATGATCCGCCAAGATGACTTCATCGACAGCGTCGCCGATGCGCTGCAGTTCATCTCCTATTTTCACCCGGTGGATTTCATCCAGGGCGTGCATCAGGCCTATCTGAAGGAAGAAAACCCGGCTGCCAAAGATGCGATGGCGCAGATCTTGATCAATTCGCGGATGTGCGCCGAAGGCAAGCGACCGATTTGCCAGGACACCGGCATCGTGACCGTGTTTCTGAAAATCGGCATGGACGTGCGTTGGGACAGCCAGATGAGTGTCGCCGACATGGTCAATGCCGGCGTGCGGCGGGCCTACCTGCATCCGGACAATGTCCTGCGCGCTTCGATTCTCGCCGACCCGGCTGGCAAACGGCAGAACACCAAGGACAACACGCCCGCGGTCATCCACATGGAAGTCGTCCCGGGCAATACCGTGGATGTGCAGGTCGCGGCCAAGGGCGGGGGCTCGGAGGCCAAATCCAAGTTCGTGATGCTCAACCCCTCCGACTCGATCGTCGACTGGGTGGTCAAGACGGTGCCGACGATGGGCGCCGGCTGGTGTCCCCCCGGCATGCTTGGCATCGGTATTGGCGGCACCGCGGAAAAAGCCATGATCATGGCCAAGGAATCGCTGATGGATCCGATCGACATCCAGGATCTGCGGCAGCGCGGCCCGCAAAATCGGGTCGAAGAGCTGCGCCTGGAAATCATGGATGCGGTCAATGATCTGGGCATTGGCGCCCAGGGCCTGGGCGGCCTGACCACCGTGCTGGACGTCAAGATCATGGATTACCCGACCCATGCGGCCAACCTGCCGGTGGCGATGATCCCGAATTGCGCAGCCACCCGGCATGCGCATTTCGTCCTCGATGGCTCCGGCGCCGCCAAGCAGACCCCGCCGTCGCTGGATGACTGGCCACAGATCAGCTGGTCGGCCGGCGATTCCGCACGGCGCGTCAACCTGGACACGGTCAGCCGTGATGACATCAAGACCTGGCGCCCCGGTGAAACCGTATTGCTTTCCGGAAAGATGTACACCGGCCGTGATGCCGCCCACAAGAAAATGACCGAAATCCTGAAATCCGGCGAATCTCTGCCAGTCGATCTGCGCGGCAAATTCATCTACTACGTGGGCCCGGTCGACCCGGTCCGCGAAGAAGTCATGGGCCCGGCCGGCCCCACGACCGCGACCCGCATGGACAAGTTCACCGACTATGTGCTGGAAAAGACCGGTCTGATCGGGATGATTGGCAAGGCCGAGCGCGGCCCGACGGCCATCGAGGCGATCAAGAAACACCAGGCGGTGTACCTGATGGCGGTAGGCGGATCCGCCTATCTGGTCTCCAAGGCGATCACCGCAGCCAAGGTCGTGGCTTTTCCGGAACTGGGCATGGAGGCGATCTACGAATTCGAAGTCAAGGACATGCCCGTCACGGTGGCGGTAGACACCCAGGGCGAATCGGTCCACCAGACCGGCCCGAAAGTCTGGAAACTGAAAATCGAACAGGCCAAGGCCGAGGCCTGAGCGCGCTCAGCGCGTTTCGGGACCCGGCGCCAGGCGACCGCTGAGGTCTCCCTCGGCGCTGATGCACAGAAAGGCCAGACCGGCTTCCTCCAGCCAGATCCGGGCCTGATCCGGGGCCATCAGCATCGCAACCGTGCTGGCCACACCGGCAACCAGACATTGTGGTGCGACCACGCTCACCGCCGCGTAGCCGTGAACCGGCCAGCCGGTCAGGGGATTGAGAATATGGCAGTAGCGCTGCCCGGCCTCCTCGAAGCAACGTTCGTAATCGCCGCTGCTGGCCAGGGCGCCCTGCGCCATCGCCACCTGCGCCACCGCCGTTTGCACCCGCCGCGGGTGACGCACGCCCACCTGCCAGGGCTGACCATCGGGATGAGGCCCCAGCACGGCAAGATCACCGCCCAGATTCAACAGCCCCTGGTCGAAGCCGGCCAGGCGTAGCTGCGCCGCGGCGGCATCGGCGGCGTATTCCTTGACGAAGCCGCCGAAATCCAGGCTCATACCCGCGGGAAGCGTCAGTCGAGGCGACTGCCAGCGGACCCGGTCCCAGCCTATGCGCGCCAGCAAGGCGGTCACTGCGGCCGGCTGCGGCTTGCGGCCGAGGCGAAAATCCCAGACCTCGCGCAGCACTCCGGCCGTCGGATCGAACAGGCCGCCGCTGTGCCGATGCGCCTGAGCAACAAAATCCAGCAAGCCCGCGGTCTCCGCGTCGACGCGCTGCGCCCCGCCACCGGCCGCGCGATTGATCCGGCACAGCAGTGAAGTCTCCCGGAACAGCGAATATTTCGCCTCCAGGCGCTCGATTTCCGCCTGGGCTACGCTCAGGGCCGCCTGAGACTGGGTGCGATCCGCGGCATAAACCTGCAACTGGCAGGGACTGCCCATCGCCCGAAACACGTGCACGAACAGCTCATTGTGCTTATTCGAACCGATAGCCCACCCGCAGGTTGAACAGCTGATACCGCAGCAGCGCCGGATTGGCGACGTGTACGCCGCCCAGAGCGAGTTGCGCGCTGGCGTCATAATGCTCCAGGCCCAGACCCAGATCCCAAGCTCCACGCCGGGTCTCCAGCTGAGCGCTGAGGCTCATGGCCCCAAAGGGCGACAAACGATAATCGCTGCTGACCTGCCCGGAGACGGGAAGCTGTGCAAAGTAAGGCGCATAGAAAGCCGCCTGAGACTGGGTGTAATAGCGCAAGCCGCTGCTCAGGCTCCAGCGCGCACCCAGAGCCTGTATCCAGCGGGCTTCCAGACTGTGGGTCTGCACTTTCCAGTCATCACGGGTGCCGCGATAATCCAGATGCAGGGCCGCCGCCGCGCGTTGCAGATACCGTCGCCAGTTGACCAGCACGGCCAGCACTCGACGCCGCTCGGGGCGCGCATCGGGCACCGTGGAGTCCTGCACGAAAACCCGTTTATAGGGGTCGGACAGATATCCGGCCTTGTCCTGCCAGACCAGCCCCAGTCTCACCACCGACTGGCGCGTCAGCACCTGGGTCAATTCGGCATGCGCAGCCCATTGACGCTTGTCCGCCTGGCTGATGCGATCCGGGTAGGCCGCGCTGCCCCCATCGGTCGGGAACAGCTTGTCCGCCGAGTACCCCAGGCCAAAGCCATAACTGTATTGCTTCCCCTGAGGCTCCACGCCCAGCTCGAAACCCAGATTCAAGGCCCGATAATCGTCTTCCTCGGACACGCCCAGACTGCCGCTCAGGCTGTGACCGCGCCGATAATTGGTCAGCGCCAGCAGCAGATCCTGGCGCGCGTCATCAATGGTGGCGCCGGACATGACCTGGATGGGCTGGCCGCTGGCTCCAGGAGTGATGAACCAGGGCGAGGCGCCGCTCATGGTTTCGACCGTCAGATCCGCGTTCAGCGCAAAGCTCGACCCCAGGGGCAGGCTGCCGGCCAGCTTATGCCCATCCACGGCAAAGCGGCCGCGCTGGGCTCCGGCACTGACGCGGCGCGGCAGAGGCGCCTCGCGATAGCGAAAGGCGTGGTAATCCACCCGTGGCTCCGGCGGCGGCGTGGCGGCGTAAGCCGGCAAGGCCAGCGCCGCCGAACTCAGGGCCTGCAGAGCCAGCCGCCCGGGTGCCGCGACGCCGCCTTGCCGCGGCTTAGTTGCAACCACAGCCGCCCCCGCCTGTACCCAACTGGCCCAGGCCCGCTTCCTTGCTGAACTGGGCATGCCGGCGGTAATCGCTCAGCCCGGCGTCGGTTTCCCAGGCCATTTGCCAACGGGCCAGATCGCCCCGCTCCCAGGCTTTGACCGGTTCCACCGCGCAGCCCGCCAGTCCGGCGCTAAGGCCGAGCAGACAGCAGACGGCGAATTTCCTCGCGCCAGACATTCTCATCTCCCTTGCGAAAACCTTCGTGCCGAAGCACCAGCTCGCCGCGTTGATCGATCACGAAGGAACTGGGCATGCCCAGCAGATCATACGCTTGAGCGATCTGACCCTGAGGATCATGCGCGCTGCGCAGCTCCGGCCCGTATCGGGCCAGAAATGCCCGCGCATCCTCAGCTTCCTCGTCGACCGAGATCGGCACGATGCGCACCGCCTGCCCGGCGAATTCCGTCTTGAGCTGCCCCAGCGCCCGCATCGACGCACGGCAGGGCACACACCAGGATGCCCAGAAATCCACCAGCACCACCTGGCCACGGAATTCGGCCAGGCCGATGCTGCCGCCGTCCAGTGCCCGGGCTTCCCAGTCCGGCGCGGCCGCCGCGCCCACGCTGGCGCCGTACAGCAGCGTGCCGAACAGCCAGCAAAGTCGAACCGCCAGGCGCTTTCCTGCTTGCGTATAAATCCGCCTCATTGTCTCTCTATCCCGTTGTTGCTGCCGGCGCGGCCGGCCTGCGCGAAGCGGCTCAAAGCGCCGTCCGATCTGCGCTGGCCCGCGCCCCAGTTTATGTAGACAGCTTCCCGGGTGCTAGTGCGCCTTGCTGCCTTGCCGCCCCGGACCTGGCCGTACCGACCGATTTTCGGCGCAGCGCTCAGACGATGAGTTGATCGCGCAGATCCGCGAGCTCCCGCAGCGCATGTTCGTAGCCGGCGCGCACCACATCATCGATCGCATCCCACTGAAACATGCCGATGCTGGACACCGGCATGCGCAGGTACACATCCGCCAGCTGGGCGCGACGCGCATTGCCGCTTTCGCTGGTCAGGGTGGCGGTGCGGAACAGGATATCGACCAGGCTGGGGCGCGGGATATCCAGCTTCCAGTTCAGCAGCGCATTCGGATCCGGCCCTTCGATGCCGGGCGCGGAAATCGATCCTTCGGTGCTGACGCTGGAGGCGATGATCCGGCCGCGTCCCATCGCCCGCATCACATCGGTGGGCAGCGCATTGATCACCGCACCATCGGCCAGGAAATCCCCCTTAAAGGCTACCGGCGGCGCCACCCCGGGCACGGCCATGCTGGTGGCGACCCACATCGCCAGGGAGCCGCTGCGGTGAACTTCGCAGCGTCCGCGGGTAATGTTGGTGCTCACGCAAAAATAGGGCGCCGGCAAATCCTCGATGCGCGTCTGGCCGAAGACCGCTTCCATCCGGGTCAGGAACCGCCGCCCGCGAATCAAGGCGACTCGCGGCAAGGTGTAGTCATTGAGAAAATTGCCTTCCACGAAACTGGCCCGCACTTCCTTGACGATTTCCAGCGCGCTCAGCCCACTGGCCCGCAAGGCGGCGATCAGGGCCCCCATGCTGGATCCACCGTACAGGTCCAGGGGAATACCCATTTCATCCAGGGCCCGAATCAGGCCGATATGGGCAAAGCCCCGCGCGCCGCCGCCGCCCAGAACCAGTCCGTTGGCCTTGCCCAGCAACTGACGACTCAGGCTCAGGATGTCCGCATCACCGCCGGAACCCCAGTAGAAATGGGACTTTCCGCCCATGGCCTGCAGCCATTGCACCGGCTCGCCCAGCGGATCTTTGGGGCCGCGACGAAACAGCAGATCGACGGGGACATCCGGATTCAGGCGACGCAGTTCTTCGCTCAGGCTCAGCTGTTCGGGCGAGTCGCCAATATCCGCCAGCAGCAGGATATGATCGGCCTGACGCAAGGCCCGACGAATCCACGGGCCGCTCACCTCGGTGCAGGTATAAATCAGAAAATCCGTTTCGGTTTCGCAGCGGTTCAACCACTGCACCAGCTCCCAGTTACGTTCATCCTGGGAATACGCCATCTGGGCAGCCCCCGGACCCAAAGCAGCGTCGACCGCCGCTTCGTCAATCA
>JBFJVB010000012.1:0-41774 GCA_041624435.1 Oceanococcus sp.
ACCGGTAGGTCACGGATCGGGCCGGCGTGCGGCGCATTGGATTGCCGGCTAATTTAGTTTGAGCTAAAGTTCTTTTCAGCACGTAACTGGCCGCGAAGGAATCGTGGGCGGTTGTCACTCCAGGCAACCGGTGGAGCGTGATCGGAGAGGGCAGCATGGCAGTATCGGCAGAGCGAGTAGTCCGGGCAGAAGTGGCAGGTGTGCCTGCGGCAGCCATGCAGGCCCATGCCCAGGATGCGGCGCGCTGGTTGCGGGCGCTGGCCAATCCGCATCGCTTGATGATCCTGTGTTGTCTGGGCGAAGGCGAGCTGTGCGTCGGTGACCTGAACGCCCACATCCCGCTGGCCCAGTCGGCCCTGTCACAACATCTTGCGGTGTTGCGACGTGACGGGTTTGTCGTCACCCGCCGCGAATCCCAGACGATCTACTATTCGATTCGCTCCGGCCCCACCTTCGAGGTGCTGTCGGTGTTGTATCGACATTTCTGCAGCGCGCAGAACTGACTCGCGTTCGGCGCCTGCTCTTTTCAACCTCCCTGCGGCAGTGGCGGTCACTGCCGGGGCGGAATCAAACCCTGGAGCGCTATGTATACCATTACCAATTTCACGCCGGTCGAGGCTCTGGTCGGTGGGGCACTGATCGGTTTTTCCGCCGTGCTCATGCTGGCTTTCAACGGGCGCATCGCCGGCATTTCCGGGATTGTCGGCAACATCCTCCACCCGTTCGCCCATGAGCGCAGCTGGCGTATGGCCTTCATCGTCGGCCTGCTCGGCGGCGCCGCCCTGTACGGGGTTCTGGCCCCGGCCGGGCTGGTGGTGCAGATCGACGTGGGCTGGCCCATGCTGCTGCTGGCCGGCTTGATCGTGGGGGCGGGCACCCGTCTGTCGCGGGGTTGCACCTCGGGGCATGGGGTCTGCGGTATCGGCCGGCTTTCGGTGCGCTCGATGGCGGCCACCGCGGTGTTCATGAGTGTCGCGGCCCTGACCGTGTTCGTGGTCCGGCATCTGCTGGGAGTCGGCGCATGAAATTGCTCGTTGCGGTTATCGGCGGGGTCTTGTTTGGCTTCGGTCTGGCGCTTTCACAGATGATGAACCCGGCCAAGGTGCTGAATTTTCTGGATGTGGCCGGGCATTGGGATCCGTCGCTGATGCTGGTCATGGGCGGTGCCCTGATGCTGACCATTCCGGGTTTCCGGCTGATCCTCAAGCGGCCGGCGCCGCTGCTGGACGGGCGCTTTCATCTGGCCGAATCGTCCGCGATCGACGCCCGGTTGATCACCGGCTCGAGCCTGTTTGGTATCGGCTGGGGGCTGGCCGGCCTGTGTCCGGGGCCGGCCATCGCCGGGCTGGTCACCGGCTCTTTGCCGATCCTCGGTTTTGTCGCAACGATGCTGGCCGGCTACCAGCTGATGGACTGGCTGGAAGCGAAGTGGCCGCCGCAGGCAGCGGCCTCAGTAGCTCCAGCTGATGCCGATTGACACTTCGAACTGATCCATCTTCAGGGTCAGGTCCTGGTCATTGGGGTCGGCGCCGAAGGCGTTCGCGGTGTCCTGACCAGCCGGGGCGGTCAGCGGATCCAGGCCCAGACCGGCGCCGCCCAGGTTGAGCAGATTGGCTTCGGTGTTCGACAGCGGATTCTTGCCGCGTACGGTCGCACCGGCGCCGTACATCAGGGCGGTGTCGATCCACAATCGCTGCGACCAGCGGAAGGAAGCGCCCGCGGTAAAGTGCTGTTCGATTACACCCGGCGCCAGCACGTTGAACAGTGCTTCGCTGGAAGGGATGGGCTGTTCGGTGTGGCTGTAACCGAAGCGCAGCTTGTAGTGCGCCTGCACATACTGATAACCCAGCTTGTAGATGCTCATATCTCGCCAGCCAAAGCCGGGGCCGGTGGCCGAGCCCAGGCAGTCAGCGGATTCGGCGGTGTCGCCGAACAGGCGTGGGATCGCGCAATTGTTGACGAAGGCGTTGGGATCGAACGCATTGCCCACCGAGCGGATGTCGCTGTAATTGATCTGTTGATAATCCAGCAGGAATTCGTGAGCCGGACTCAGGCGCAGGGCCAGGCCGATGTTCCACGATTCGGGGATGTCAAAATCGCCCTGTTCGCCGAACAGGCCCGCGTAATCGCGAAATTCGTCCATCCAGATCCGCGACTGGTAGGACGCCCCCAGGCGCAGGCCGGGCAGCACACGGCCGAGCCAGCCTAACCGGTAGCCGCCGCCATAGGTCAGCTCGTGACCGTTGCTGCTGACCTTGTCCGGGGCATTGGAGAACTGCGCAAAGGCACCCAGTCCCTGCACCGCGAAGCGATTCATCGCGAAAACCGGGGCGATGCCCAGGGCATGGTTCTCGCCCAGCTTGACGGCCAGCGAGGGGCTGAGAAACAGAATCGCCATGTCGACCCCGGTCCGTTGTCGCTCATTGCCGCAAAAGCCCAGGGGATCCTCGCCGGACAGCGCCCGACCGCCACCCAGGCTGCCGGCGCACTCGGTTTCCACGCCGACCTGGCCTTGCGCGAAAACCGCGCTGTTATCGGTGTACTCGGTGTTCATGCCACCGTTGCCGTACAGCGAGATGCCCCAGCTGCCCCAGTCACCCAGCGAGCGTTTGTAAGCCACGGCCGGCAGCGGGAAATATTCGTTGTGGCTGCGCTGGGTGCCGGGGCTGATCGCCATGATGCCGTTGCTGGCCTCAGCGCCCCGTGCGCTGGCCGTGAATTCACGGATGGGGCTGAACAGGGAAAAGCCGACCGCGAGCGAGTCGTCAAGCCGGGCCAGCCCGGCCGGGTTGATGGCGGCGATCAGGGCATCGTTGGCCAGGGCCGTGCCCGCGCCGCCCAGGGCCTTCTGGCTCACGCTGTAGCCATGGGCGAAGTAGCCGTTGGTGGCGAACGCGGCCGGACTCAACAGGCCGCAGCCCAGGCACAGCGCGAGCAGGCCGGAACGGAGGTTGGTGGCATGACTTGATTGGCTGCTGGAATGGCCCACGGGTCCGGTCACTGTGCTGCTCGAATAATTTCGGAGCGCAATTGTAGGGCCTAGTAAGATGGTCGAAGCCGACGCTGCAAGTATAATTCGGAATATGAATATGTCGGTTTCAAATAAGGAGTGCAGCCCATGCTGTTCCGTCAACTGTTCGATAGCACCTCGGCCACCTACACCTATCTGCTGGCCTCCGGGGTCGGCCGCGAGGCGCTGCTGATTGATCCGGTCAAGGAAAAGACCGCCGACTATCTGCGTTTGATCGACGAGCTGGAGCTGCGTCTGGTGCGCGCGATCGACACCCATACCCATGCGGATCACGTGACCGCTCTGGGCGATCTGCGCAGTGCGACCGGCTGCATCACCTTGATGGGCGAGTTCACCCATGCCGAGTGTGTTTCGGAACAGGTGCGCGAGGGCGACCTGATTGACTGCGATGGGGTCCGTTTGCGCGCCCTCTACACCCCGGGCCACACCGACGAATCCTTCAGCTTTGTGCTGGGCGATGACATGGCCGTGTTTACCGGCGATGTGTTGCTGATTCGCGGCAGCGGGCGCACCGATTTCCAGGGCGGTGACCCCTATAAATCCTATGACTCCATCGTCAATAAGCTGTTTCGCCTGCCCGATGCCGCGCTGGTCTATCCCGGTCATGACTACAAGGGCTGGACGGTGTCCTCGATCGGCGAGGAAAAACGGCACAATCCGCGCCTGGCGGGGAAATCTGCCCAGGAGTATGCGGCGATCATGAATCAGCTCAAGCTGCCGAATCCCCGCCTGATGGATGTGGCGATACCGGCCAATCTGGCCTGCGGGCAGGATTGATGCAGCTGCCCCTGCTACGCGCGCTGCGCGCGGCAGACGCCGGAACGCGCATCGAGGATCTGATCGCCGGAACCATTACCGCCATCCTGCTGATTCCCCAGGGCATGGCCTACGCGATGCTGGCCGGCTTGCCGGCCCAGACCGGCTTGTATGCCAGCATATTGCCGCCGATCCTCTACGCCCTGTTCGGCAGCAGTCGGACCCTGTCGGTCGGGCCGGTGGCGGTGGCGGCGCTGATGGTGGCCAATGCCCTGGCCCAATACGCGGCCGAAGACCCTGGCCTGTGGCTCAGCGGCGCGCTGATCCTGTCGACCCAGACCGGCTTGATCCTGTTGCTGATGTATGTCCTGCGTCTGGGCACCCTGGTCAATTTCATCAGCCACCCGGTGCTGTCCGGCTTCACCAGCGGTGCGGCGATTCTGATCATCATCAGCCAGCTCAAGCACCTGACTGGGCTGGCCTTGCCCCTGGCCGAGCCCTGGGTCAGCCTGGAGCTGCTCTGGCAGGGGCGGATGCAGATGCATGGGCCCACGCTGTTGTTCGGGGGCGCCTCGATCCTGCTGCTGATCCTCAGTCGCGGGCCGCTGATCCGCGCGCTGCACGGCATCGGCATGCGCGGGGGCCGCGCCGCGATGCTGTCGAGGACCGTCCCGCTGCTGGTCGTGATCGGGGCCATCATTATTGCGGACCGGACCGACGCGGCCGAGCGCCTGGGAGTGGCGGTGGTCGGGTTCATTCCCGCGGGTCTGCCCCAGCTCAACTGGCAGCTGCTGCCCACGGCGCAGTGGCTGAGCCTGGCGCCCTCGGCGCTGTTGATTGCGCTGGTGGGCTTTGTCGAAAGCATTTCCGTGGCGCGAGTTCTCGCCATGCGGCGACGGCAGAAAATTGATGCGAATCAGGAGCTTCTGGCTTTGGGGCTGAGTAATCTGGGCGCGGCGGTGGCCGGCGCCATGCCGGTGGCGGGCGGTTTTTCCCGCTCCGTGGTGAATTTCGAGGCCGGCGCCAGAACCCAGGGCGCGGCGATGGTCACGGCGCTGCTGGTGGCCCTGGTCGCGGTGTTCTTCACCACCTGGTTTTACCATCTGCCCGACGCGGTACTGGCCGCGATCATTGTGGTTGCGGTGTCCCAGCTGATTGACTGGCGTGGGGCCAGGCATGTGTTTGCCTACGACCGGGGTGACGGCGCAACCCTGGTGGCGACCCTGATCGGGGTGGTGGTGTTCGGCATTGAAATCGGTCTGGTGTTCGGCATCGGCCTGGCGGCGGCCCTGTACCTGCGCCGCACCAGCGAGCCGCACCTGGCCATTTTAGGTCGGATTCCGGGATCCGAGCATTTTCGCAACATCGAGCGCCATGCGGTGGACTGCTCGCCCCGGGTCATGATCATCCGGGTCGATGAAAATCTCTATTTCGCCAATATCGCTGCAGTTGAATCGTTTATCGAAACGGCGTTGGCCGCAAAGCCGGATACCCGTTACCTGCTGCTGGTGATGTCCGCGGTCAGTTACATCGACAGCAGCGCCGAGGATGAGCTGGAACGCCTGAATCAGATCCTGGGTGAGCGCGGAATCGAATTGCACCTGTCCGAGGTCAAGGGGCCGGTGATGGACCGCCTGGCCTCGACGGCGCTGGGCCTGGCCTTACGTGAGCGAATACATCTGTCCACGCATCTGGCCTTGCGGGTCCTGGAGCGCGCTTAGCGCCACAGCCGTCGGGCGCTGCTCCAGGCCCGCGGGGGCGCTGGCCTGGGCCAGCCCAGGATGCGTGTGCTGGTCTGTTCGGCCAGGGCGTCCAGGGCGGCAAAGTCCGGTTCGGCCCCCATCCACGCCTGCAGCAGGGTGTTCTCCGCATCGGCAATGACGGCGCGCAGGCGTTGGCGGTAGTCGGTATCAAACAGCGCCGCGCGCTGCACGGCCTGCCAGGCTTGCCACAGCGGTGCATGGGCGGGCGTGCGCGCAAGCAGATGACTGGCTTGATCGAAACTGACCGGGCGGAACAGCGACAGACAGGGAGCCGAGGTCGCCGTTACCAGCGTGCGAATGCCCTGGGGGCCCAGCCACACAATCATCGAGCCGGTGGTCTGACTGCGCCGGATCGGGCCGGTCGCGTGCATGCAGATGTCCGCATTGCTGCCCCGCAGCGGTGCTTCATTGCCGCGCCGATGGGCGCGCAAATGGCGGGCGAAGGTGGCAAACTCCGGCGCGCTTGCGCTCGCGGCGCGCTGCAGGCATTCCAGGCTCAGGGCGCGCCGTTGCCGGCTGGCGGCGAAGTAAGGCAGGAAGCGGGTGTCGTTGGCACGGAACGCGCCGTGGACCCCGGGCGCCTTGCGGGTGTAGTCGGTGGCGATGCTCAAGCCATTGGAAATCGCCGCGTAATCGCGCACGGGTCTGGCGGCCCAGTCCCGGCCGGCGGTTTCCAGGACCCAGGCCTGCTGCGCATCGGCAATGATGAAGCTGCTGTCGTAATGAAAGCCCCGTTCGGCGAAACCCGCCGGGCCGCCCTGGCCGTGCTGTTCCAGCAGGGTGGTGATGACCTCGATGGCCTGCGGGGCCGAGGCCGCCCGCTCCAGGGCCAGACGCAACAGATCCATTCCCAGCAGCGCCGGCTTGAGACTGCGCTGGCGGGAAAAAATCGCCTCGTTGCCAATCGCCAGACCCTGATCATTGACCCCCATTTCCGCGCCCCAGAGCCAGCTGGGCTGGCTCAGAATCAGCCCGAAGCGGTCGGCCACCTGGGGAATCTCCAGGTAGGTGGTGCGCAGAGTTGGGTTCGGATCTGCATGCACCGGCGGATAGCGCACGATGGCCTGGGGTTCGTGGGGTTCACGGTCACTGTTCTTGGCGAACCACACCCCGTTTTCGGCCCGCAGGACCTGGGTATCACACATCGGCGCTCAGCCTTGCCGCAGCGCGTCGATGACTTCATCCGCGGCGCGCTCGCCGGAGCGGATGGCACCTTCGATGTAGCCGCAGAATTGGGGCGCGGTTTCGGTCCCGGCCCAATGGATTGCGCCGACCGGCCGCCGCAGCGCGGGGCCCAGCTCGGTCAGCAGTCCGGGCGGCATGACCCCGACGTAACAGCCGCGTGCCCACTCATCGCTGAGCCAGTCCTTGTCCGTGTAGTCGATGGGGCTTAAGGCCTGCTTGCCAAAGTAGCGTGCCAGGCTGTTCAGCACGGCCTGCTGCCGCGCGGCTGCGGATTGTCCGGTCCAGTACTGCGCCGGTGCGCCATCGATGAAGCCCACCAGGGCGCCGAAGGAGCCGTCCAGCGGTGAGGCATCGAACACGGTATTGAAGGGCAGGGCGTGGCTGACCGCCTCACCGGACAGGCCGGCATCACGCCAGAACGGTTTGTCATAGGCGACCAGGCACTTGATGACCGAACCCATGGGCATGCGTGCGGCCAGGCGGAACCGGTCGGCCGGCAGCAGCGGGGAAAAATCGATGCGGTTTTGCAGGGCCGGCGGCACGCTGCATACCACCCGTCGGGTCTGCCAGGAGCGCAGCGCCGTTTTCACCTGGATCCCGCCGTCGGACTGGGTAAGCACGGCTTGAACCGGTTGTGACAGATGGACGCGCTCGGCGTGCAGCAAGGGGCCGGCCAGATGCTCGGCCAGCTGCACCATGCCGCCCTCGACGACCTGGTGCTGGGCGCCACCGCGCGCCGTGGTCAGAAAATCAAAACTTTCATTGGACGCGCAGTAAAACAGAAAGCCCAGCAGGGACAAGGCTCCGGGCTCTGCGGTCATCACGGAGCGGATCGCGATGTCGAAAATGGCCCGCCCCGAGCGGGTGTGCAAGCGCTTTTTCGCCCAGGTCGCGAGTGTTTGCTGGTCCCATTCCAGGGCATTGGGCGCCGCCCAGGGTTGATTCAGGTCCAGGGTGCGCTGGCGGGCCTTGAGCGAGCGAATCGCCAGATCAAGCTCGATCAGCGACAGCGGATTGACCCGCGGGATCAGACCGCGGTAGCGCTTGAGCGCATCGTCCGGGGCACGCCCCAGATGCAGCAGCTTGTCGCCGAGCACATACTGGTCGCGCAGCGTCACCCCGGCTTCGGTCGCCAGCTCGCTGAGGCGGCTGTGCGCGGTGCCGATCCACTGTCCTCCGACATCGATGGTCTTGCCGGCCAGGGACGCGGTGCAGGTGCGTCCACCGAGCCGGTCACGGGCTTCGAGCACCTGCACGTCAAAACCATGCTCGAGCAGGCGTCTGGCGCAGCTGAGGCCGGAAAAACCGGCGCCGATGATGATGCAATCGCTCATGAAGATTCTCTGGACGGTGATGGTTTGCCTGACGGCGCAAGGTCCGGGGTCCGGCCGGGGCGCTCGGAGCCCAGCATCTGTTCCGGCCGCACCCAGGCGTCGAACTGCTGCTCGCTGACATGGCCCAGGGCGAGGGCGGCCTGGCGCAAGGTAGAGCCTTCCTGATAAGCGCGCTTGGCAATTTCGGCGGCCTTGTCGTAGCCGATATGGGGGTTCAGTGCGGTGACCAGCATCAGAGAGTCCTGTAACAGTTGTTCAATGCGCGGGCGGTTGGCTTGCAGGCCGGTGATGCAGCGCCGGGTGAAAGAGTGGCAGGCATCGCTGAGCAGGCTGATCGATTCCAGCAGATTATGGATCAGCACGGGTTTATACACATTCAACTCGAAGTTGCCCTGGGAGGCGGCGATGCCGATGGCCGCGTCATTGCCCATCACCTGGACGCAGACCATGCTCAAGGCTTCGGCCTGGGTGGGGTTCACCTTGCCGGGCATGATCGAGCTGCCCGGTTCATTGGCCGGTAGCCGCAGCTCGCCCAGGCCGCAGCGTGGTCCCGAGCCCAGCCAGCGGATGTCGTTGGCGATTTTCAGGCAGCTGGCCGCCAGTACCTTGCAGGCGCCGCTGCTCAGGGCGATGGCCTCGTGTCCGGCCAGGGCGGCAAATCGGTTCGCCGCGGGATGAAAGGGCAGCCCGGTTTCGCTGGCGATATGGCCGATGGCCAGTCGGGCAAATCCCGCCGGCGCGTTCAGCCCGGTGCCCACGGCCGTACCCCCCAGGGCCAGGGCGTGCAGGGCGGGCAGGGTCGCGCTGATGCCCGCTTCGGCCAGCTCCAGCTGGGCGGCATAGGCGGAGAATTCCTGGCCCAGGCTCAGCGGTGTGGCGTCTTGCAGATGGGTGCGACCGATCTTGACGATGTCATCGAAGGCCACGGCCTGTTGGGCCAGCGCCTGGTGCATGGTGCGTACCGCCGGCAGCAGCTGTTCCTGCACCCCGATCGCCGCGGCAATGTGCATGGCGCTGGGAAAGACATCGTTGGAGGACTGGGCGAAATTGACGTGATCGTTCGGATGCACCGGGTCGCGACTGCCCAGCGGACTGCCGAGCAGCTCATTGGCCCGGTTGGCCAGCACTTCGTTGAGGTTCATATTGGTCTGGGTGCCGCTACCGGTCTGCCAGATGCTCAGCGGGAAGTGTTCATCCCAACGGCCCTGGATCACTTCTTCGGCCGCCTGAATGATGGCGTTGGCCCGCGTGGCATCAAGGGAGCCCTGGCTCAGGTTGCTGCGTGCCGCGGCTTTTTTGACCAGGGCCAGGGCCCGAATCATCGGCGGGCTGAACCGCTGGGTGCCGATCGGAAAATTCTGCAAGGAACGCTGGGTCTGAGCGCCCCAGTAGCAGTCGGCCGGAACTTCGATCGGGCCGAAGCTGTCATGCTCGGTTCGGGTGTTGGTCTGCCGCATGCGAGTCTCCCTGATGGGCAGAGTTATACCGGTTTATCCAGTCCCCGCAAATCCGTTGCCGCAGATTGAGCCTGCAACTGTGGCAAAATCGCTGGCCACGCAGACAGCGCCAGGGTGCGGTCCAGGAGACGGGATGGGAATGTATGACCGGTATCTATTGCCGTACTTGATCGATCTGGCCTGTGGTCTGGCTCCGGTGCAGGCACAGCGCGCCAAAATCGTGCCCCAGGCCCAGGGCAAGGTGCTGGAAATCGGCCTCGGCACCGGACTGAACATGCCGCACTACCGGCCTGCGCAGATTGCCGAGCTGTGGGGGCTGGAGCCGGCCTTGCAGATGCATCGCCTGGCGGACAAGCGGATTCAGGCAGCCGGCCTTGATGTGCACATGCTGAATCTGTCCGCCGAGGAGATCCCGGCCGTCGCCGCCAGCTTCGACACCGTGGTGTGTACCTACACCCTGTGTACGATTCCGGATCCGCATCAGGCCTTGCGTGAGATGCGCCGGGTGCTCAAGCCCGCCGGCAAATTACTGTTCTGTGAACACGGTCAGGCGCCCGATGCGGGGGTCAGGCGCTGGCAGGAGCGTCTCAATCCCATCTGGAAACCCCTGGCAGGCGGTTGCAATCTGAATCGGCGCATTCCGCAGCTGCTGACCGAGGCAGGGTTTCTGCTGGATTCGCTGGACACCCTGTATCTCCCCGGTCCCCGGCCGTTTACCTACAATTACTGGGGACAGGCCTCGGTCGGCTGAGCGACCTGCTGCCGCCTGGGGCGTGTCCGGGGCGCTACTTCAGGTCCAGCTGATCCAGCAAACCCAGCAGGTCGTCGGCGTGCTCCTCTTCGGAGGCGAGGATTTCCTCCAACATGCGCCGGGTGGTGGAATCGTCATTGCCCAGATACTGGATCATTTCCCGATAACTGTCGATGGCGATGCGTTCGGCCACCAGGTCTTCCTTGATCATCTCGATCAGCGTAGTGCCCTCGACATATTCCGCATGCGAGCGTGAGGCCAGGCCCTGGGGATCGAAGTTGGGCTCGCCACCGAGTTGCACAATCCGCGCTGCGATGGCATCGGCATGCAGCTGTTCTTCGTTGGCATGTTCCAGAAATTCGGCCGCTGCAGTCTGGCCCTGCGGGCCAGAGGCCATGTAGTAATGGCGCTTGTAGCGCAGCACACAGACGAGTTCCGTGGCCAGAGCCTCATTCAGGAGTTTCAGGACCGTATCGCGGTCTGCGCTGTAGCCGGCCGTGACCGCACCTTGTTCCATGTGCTGGCGGGCGCGCTCGCGCAGCGTTTTGATATCCGACAAGAAAGGCTGATTGCTCATGCTGCACTCCCTGGTTTGACTGATGGACCTGCCGGCAGCATGCAGGAAATGCGCCGGACTGGCTATTCCCGCTGGGTGCCGCTCAGGCGGCGCGGACTTGATTGCGGCCGGCACTTTTGGCCTGGTACAGGCGGTTGTCGGCTACCCGCAGGATTTCTGACAGGGAGCGGCCATCGGTCGGCGATTCCGCGACCCCCACGCTGATGCTCACGCTGACGTTCTTGCCCTCAGCCGTCGTGATCTGAATCGATTCACACTTTTGGCGGACGCGCTCCGCGGCACAGCGCGCGTTCGCGATCGGCGTGTCGGGCAGGGCGGCGGCAAATTC
Organism: Oceanococcus sp.; assembly: GCA_041624435.1. Classification (GTDB taxonomy): domain Bacteria; phylum Pseudomonadota; class Gammaproteobacteria; order Nevskiales; family Oceanococcaceae; genus Oceanococcus. The sequence continues at coordinate 11,183 of JBFJVB010000012.1, forward strand.
CTCGCCACCGACACGGCCGATCAGGTCCAGGCCGCGTAAGCGTTCCGGGTCCGAACTGAGGCGCAGCTGTTCACGCAGGACTTCGGCAAAGGCCACCAGCACCCGGTCGCCGGCGTCGTGGCCGTAGGTGTCGTTGATCGCCTTGAACTGATCCAGATCGATGATCATGGCGCTCAGCGGTGCCCCTTTGGCGCGCAGGGTTTTCAACTCCTGTGAGGCGGTGTTCATGAAGTTGCGCCGATTCCAGATGCCCGTGAGCCCATCGGTGTTGGCCAGGCGCTCCAGTTCGCCATTGGTTTCTCGCAGTTGCCGTAACGCATCGTTGGCCCGACGGTTGGCCTCCAGAATCTGTTCCAGCCATTCATCGGTGGTGAACACGGCCACCAGTTTTCGGGTGGTGAGAAAGGCCCGGATCACCCCGAAGCTGATCAGCATGAAGCCGGCAGCGAAGATGCCATGGGCGAGCCACCATTGGTGATTCCAGGCGGCCGCCAGGGCAAAACTGAGCGATGATTGGGCGAAGAAACAAAAGCCGAGCACGAAATACCACAGCAGGGGTGAGATTCGAGGTCGCGCCAGCATTACCGCGACGGCGCCCAGGCTCATCACGGCCGCACAGCTTTCCATCACGCTGCGCCAGGTCGCATGCGGCGCATCGGGCTGCAGCGCCACCGCCGCGATACCGCTGGTGGCGGCGAGGATCAGGCCGATCCAGGGCAGCCAGAATTTCATGGCCAGGCGTTTTTCCGGCGAATGCACCGGCCCCTGTGCCAGCAGCAAACCGATCAGCAGCAGACCGGCCAGGAGCATCCGCGATGCCGGCCCGAACAGCAGGAACAAGGCTGGATTATCGACGGCGAACCGGGTCAGCAGTCCATGCGGCGCATACATGATCGTGAAGGCCAGCAAGCCCAGCGTCAGCCAGCGCAGCAGGGGTTCGCCGCTGTCCCGATAGCACAGCCCGGCGACGAGCGTGATCGCAGCGCTCAACAGGGTGGCGACGCCGATGGCGATTTCATGAAACAAATGATTATGAAACGCCAGCGCCGGGTCCTGGAACTGATCGATGTACAGGATCGCACTGAGGGGTAGCAGCGCCATGAATAGCAGCAATCCCGCCTGATAGGCGCGCACCAGCTTGACGCCCAGAGGGTGGGCGTCGAATGGGAGTTGCGCCGATTGCGGACTCGACGTCGCTTGAATGCTGTCCGGCAACTCTGGCAAGACGGTGTGCTCGAAATGATTTCATCGAACAATTAATGGATTTGAGGTCAAGAACATGTGATCACGCGCCAAACTGGCGTCTGGCCCGTGGTGCGGGCGACAGGCAAGCCGCTGGGGCTGCCGGGCAGGATTCGCGCTGCGACTGCGGTTCAGGCGGTGGCAACGGCCGTCGGCGCATTCAGATCCTGCCATTGCGCCTCGCGGATGGTCACTCGATTGCGGCCGCCTTGTTTGGCGGCATACAGAGCGGCATCGGTCTGGCGAAACAGCAGATTTTCTTCGAGGCGCTGCTCGGGCTGCAGCATCAGGGCGCCGATACTGATGCTCAGGTAGCCGCTGGCCGTATCGGGGTTTTCCATCCGCAATTGTTCGACCTCGCCGCGAATCTGATTCAGCAGCTGCTCCAGGCGAACCGGGTCGGGGGCCGGTAAAACCGCGATCAGCTCATCGCCGCCCCAGCGCGCGACGGCTTCCGCATCACCGCGGATATTGCGCTTGAGGATTTCGGCGACCAGTTGCAGGCATTTGTCGCCGGTGTCATGACCGCGACTGTCATTCAATTGCTTGAAGAAATCGATGTCGGCCAGGACCAGCGCTTGCGGCTGTGGGTTGGACCCGGCGATTCGCCGCAGGTATTGCCCCAGATAGCGGTCAAAAGCCGCCCGGCTGGCCAGTCCGGTGAGTTCATCAAAATTGGCGCCAGCGGCCATCAGCTTGCGGCGCAGGAAGCTATCCCGCGCAGCAAATTCGCTCAAATACAGACTGGCCAGTCCCATGATCGCCGCCAGAGACAGAAAAAACAGCTGATAAGCCACCGTCTTGGACTGTAGTTCCATGGCGCTGCCGATGCCGACATAGGCGCCGAGCATCACCAGGACGGTCAGCGCACAGCGCCGCAACAGCAGTCCACTGAACAGGCAGCAGTGCAAGCTTGCAAAAACCAGGCCTTCGAAATTCTGGCTGTGACCTTGATTGGTCCTGAACACCTCGATGGTGGAGATGCCCACCCCAACCCCGGTGTAACACAGCATGATGACGGGGTCCCGCCAGTTTTCGGGAATGCGCGCAATGAGCCAGGCGACGAATAACAGGGCGCAAACGATCAGCAGACGCGCCGCACTGCTGAGCCCCTGCCATTCCGCGGCCTCCGCGCCCAGGCGGATGTTGATCAGCAGGTAGGCGGCATAGAACGCGGTGGCCAGAAGCAGCCCGACCCGGGTGAAGCGCAGATGGCGGCGCTGGTGGTCGGAAATGAAGGCTGTTTCCAGCTGCGGGGTGAAACGTAGCCGGGAAAATCCCGTTTCCAGTTGCCGCTTGTACAGACCGATGGCATCGCTGGAATTGAGCATCGAACGCGGCCGGGACCTAAGGGCTGGAATCGGCGGGCGGCTGGTTGCCGGCCGAGAACTGGCGCAGGACTTCTGCATGGATGCGGCGTTGGGCCTCGCTGCCCAATTCCTCGAGCAGGCGCTTGCGGATGCGCCGTCGGCGCTGCCAACGCGCCAGCAACAGGCCCACGACAAAGCTCAATACGGACATCAGCAGCACCGGCCAGGTCAGCGGCTCCATGGCTTACAGTTTGGCCAGCGTGGACAGAGGCGCTGCCTTCATCACCGGCTTCATTGCGGTCCAGGGCCAGGACGGGACACAGGCTTCGGCGGTTTCGCTTTCGATGGCTTTGACCAGGGCGCGGCAGCCGGTGGCTTCATCCACCCGAAACGGTGCATTTTTCATTTCGCGGTTGATGTCGGTGAGGATGTAGCCGGGGAACAGGGTGGTGACCTTGATCGGCGTGGCGAGCAGTTCGATGCGAATGCCTTCGCTGAGATTGGCCAGCGCCGCTTTGCTGGCGGCGTAGGTGGTCATGGCGCCGCGCAGGCCGCGAAACGCGCTCATCGACGACACCGTCACCAGATGACCGGCATTCTGGGCGCGAAAGATCTCGACCGCGGCTTCGCATTGCGCCAGGGCGGAACAGAAATTGGTCTGCGCGGTGGCCAGATTGTGGATGAAACCACCGGTCCCAATCGGGGTGCCCTTGCCGATGCCGGCGTTGACGATGATCCGGTCCAGGCCGTTGAACTCGTCGCGGAACTGTTTGAACACCTCGAACACCTGGGCATGATTGTCCACATCCAGTGCCCGCACCGAAATGCGCAGGTCGGGGTGTGCGCCAAGCAGTTCATCGCGCAGGGTTTCCAGCGCATCAAGGCGCCGCGCGCAGAGCGCCAGTTCACGCCCCATGGCGGCGAATTCCCGCGCCATGCCACGGCCCAGGCCCGCGCTCGCGCCGGTGATCAAGATCGTTTGTCGGGTCATTGTTTCGCTGGTTGCCGTGTGGTGATGAACACGCATGCTAAACGCAATTGGCGTATGGATGAAATGAAGCTGCTACAATCCGCCCCCGCTGATGCGACCAGGTGCGCAGCGGCGATCTATGGTGGACCGTGCCGGTCCTCTCGCGACGAACCTTCGTAAACTCCGCCAGGCCCGGAAGGGAGCAACGGTAGCGATCGGTTCGGGCGCCGGGATGTGGCTGGTACGGGACACCACCCAATTCGCCGCGTCGCTCGGCGCTGAACCGCGAGCAAGCGGATGGGGTGCGCCATCCGTAGCGGGCGCCGGCTCAGTCCGGGCCTTCTCGGCCCCGGTCTTGCCGACAGGTTTTATCCGGCAGGCAAACGCGGGCTGCTAAGATGTCACGATGAGCTATCAGGCCTTGGCCCGCACTTGGCGGCCGCGAAATTTTTCCGAACTGGTGGGACAGACCCATGTACGCACGGCATTGGAAAATGCCCTGGCGCAAGGCCGTTTGCACCCCGCCCTGTTGTTTTCTGGCACCCGTGGCGTGGGCAAGACCACCCTGGCCCGGATCATCGCCAAGTGTCTGAATTGCGAAACCGGCGTGACGGCCGAGCCCTGCGGGCAATGCGGCGCTTGTCAGGAAATCGAGCAGGGCCGTTTCGTGGACCTGATCGAGGTGGATGCGGCCTCGCGAACCAAGGTCGAAGAGACCCGGGAGTTGCTGGACAATGTGCCCTACGCACCGGCTCGTGGACGCTACAAGGTCTATCTGATCGACGAAGTGCATATGCTGACCAAGCACTCGTTCAATGCCCTGCTTAAAACGCTCGAAGAGCCTCCGGGACACGTGCAGTTCCTGTTTGCGACAACCGATCCGCAGAAACTGCCGATCACCATCCTGTCGCGGTGCCTGCAATTTCATCTGCAGCGGATCAAGGCCGAGGATATCGCCCAGCGGATGCGGCACATCCTGGACGAAGAAAAAATCCAGGCCGATGACCCTGGCCTGCAGCGGCTGGCCCGTGCGGCTGATGGCAGTTTGCGCGATGGCTTGAGTCTGCTGGATCAGGCGATCGCGTTCGGTGGTGGCCAGGTCAGTGGCGAATCCGTCGGCGTGATGCTGGGCAGTATCGAACGCCGGGATTTGATGAAAATTGTGCTGGCGATTGCCGACAACGATGCCAGCGCGGCTTGGCAGGCGATCGACGCGATCGAAACGCAGGGCCTGGATTTTGCCGAGGTCCTGGAAGAATTGTGTCGGCTCTGGCAGCGCCTGGCCGTGGGCCAGCAGGTGCCGGAAGTCTGGGATGAGGTTGAGCGGGCCGATCTGGGGCCATTGGCGGCGCGCTTCAAACCGGCGGATCTCCAGGTGTTCTATCAGATCGCGGTGAATGCGCGGCGTGACCTGGATTGGGCGCCGGATCCGCGCAGCGGTTTCGAAATGACCATCCTGCGGACCCTGGCGTTCTATCCGGATTCCGCTGCGGCTGGTGGCGCGCCGGTGGCATCGGCGCCACAGCAGTCGGCTCCGCCCACCACGTCGGTGGCCAGCGCTGCGTCCGCTCAGGCCGATCCGGGCACCGCCTCGCAGACCGGTGGCCTGAAGCCGGGAGCGCTGGACTGGAGCGATCTGTTGAGCCGCTTGGCCCTGTCCGGTGGCAGCCGTATCGTCGCCGAGGGCTGCGCGATCAAGGCGCAATCCGCCACGGCGCTTGAACTGCAGGTGGGAAGCGAGGTTGCCGAGCTGTGCACGGCCACGGTGGAGAAGAATCTGCGCAAGGCACTGCGACAGGTCCTGGGGGCGGAGTTCACGCTGACTCTGGCGCATCGGGCCACGCCCACCCGCGACAGCGGCGCCACGGTCAGTCCGGAAGAGGCCTTTTTGGCTCATCCCGGCGTCAGGAAGGCCATGGAACTGTTTGACGCGGAAATCCAGCCCGGCACCTTGCGCATCAGCGCGAACGAATCCGGCGACCGCACGATCAATTGAACACCCGGGCCGCATTGCGCGGACCCAGACTATGAGGACGGCAGATGAAAGGGGCTTTAGGAAATCTGATGCGGCAAGCGCAACAGATGCAGGAAAAAATGCAGGCGGCGCAAGCTGAAATCGCCAAGCTGGAAGTGACCGGCGAGGCCGGTGGAGGCATGGTCAAGGTCACCCTGAACGGCAAGCATGAAGGCCGCAAGGTGGAGCTGGATCCGGAACTGCTCAAGGACGACAAGGATCTGCTCGAAGACCTGATTGCCGCCGCGATCACCGACGCCAGCCACAAGCTGGAGCGGACGCAAAAGGAAAAAATGAGCGAGCTGACCGGCGGGCTGGATCTGCCACCGGGTATGAACCTGCCGTTCAATCTCTGAGGCGGCGGTGATTTACCCACCGCCACTGGAAGCTCTGATTGCGGCCTTGCGTTGCCTGCCTGGGGTGGGCCAGAAAACGGCGCAACGGATGGCTTTCCACCTGCTGCAGCGTGAACGCGACGGGGCCAAAAACCTGTCCGCAGCGCTCGCAACCGCCTTGGAGGAAGTCGGTCATTGTCAGGATTGCCGGATGTTCAGCGCCGGTCCGCAGTGCCCGATCTGCGCCTCCAGCAAACGTGACGCCAGTCAGGTGTGTGTGGTCGAAAGTCCCGCCGATGTGGTGGCACTGGAGCACAATACCGATTTTCGCGGCCGTTATTTCGTTCTGCTGGGGCATTTGTCGCCACTGGACGGCATTGGTCCGGATGAACTGGGGCTGTCGCGCCTGGCCGACCGGATGGCCGACGCGCAGGTGAAGGAAATTATCATCGCCACCAACCCCACCGTGGAAGGCGAGGCGACCGCGCATTACATCGCGGAGCTGGCCAAAGCGGCCGGTCTTGACGTGACGCGGATCGCGCACGGGGTGCCGATGGGTGGTGAACTGGAATACGTGGACGGCGGGACTCTGGCGCATGCGCTCAGCGGCCGTCGCGCGGTAAATTGATGCAGGAACAGAACATGACAGATCGGATCGACCTGGAAATCGATGCTGGAATCGCCACGGTCAGCCTGAATCGACCGGAAAAACGCAATGCGATTGACTGGCCGATGCTCAAGGCCTGGATCGAGGCGCAGAAGCAACTGAAAAACGCCGCAGATCTGCGCGGGGTCATCATTCGCGGCCATGGCGCCTCGTTCTGCGCCGGACTGGATTTTGCCTCGTTCACGGGCACGCCGGCCCGGGTGATGCAGGCGTTTTTTCAGCCGGGCAGCCGGCAGGCGAATCTGTTTCAACAGGCCTGCTTTGGCTGGCGCAGTCTGGCGGTGCCGGTGGTGGCGGCGATTCACGGGCATTGCTTTGGCGGCGGCATCCAGCTGGCCCTGGGGGCGGATTTCCGGTTCGCTCGGGCCGATGCCAAACTTTCGGTGATGGAGATCAAGTGGGGCTTGATTCCCGACATGAGCGGAATCGTCACCTTGCGGGAGCAGATTCCCATGGATCTGGCCAAACGCCTGCTGATGACCGGTGAGGTATTCTCCGGCTCGCAGGCCAAGGTCTGGAATCTGGTCACGGATCTGGCCGATGATCCCGAGCAGGCCGCGCGGGCCTTGCTGCAACAGATCGCCCAACGTTCGCCCGACGCGGTGGCGGCTGCCAAGGGTCTGTTGCAGGAAAATTGGTGCGCCGAACCGAACGCGGTCCTGGCCGCGGAGCGCCGCTGGCAACGGCGTCTGCTGGTCGGGGAAAATCAGCGCATCGCGATGCAGCGCAACACCAAGGACAGTGCAAAGCCCTTCGCCCGGCGCCGGATCAAGAGTCTCTGAGCGGTCCGGTGCCCCGGCGCGGGTGATGCTTTATGCGCCAGCCCTGTGGGCTGGACATCAGGCGCAGGCGCAGCTCACCGCGCCTTTGCCGATGCCTTCAAAGGCGCGGCATTGCACCTTCCGGCCCGGATGTTCGCTGGCGATCTGCCGGGCCATGTGCGCGCTGATGCTTTCGACCGTTGGCTCGGCGTCGATGACGTAGCTGCGCTGCTGTGGCATTTCCAGTTCGAACTCGCCCTGGCTGCCGCTGTAGGCGAAGCAGTGACGCCCCGCCGGGCGGCTGCGCAAATCCGCGGCCGAGCCGATGTAGCGACCTTCCAGGCGCTGCTGCCAGTGTTCTTCCAGGCTCGCTACCCGGGTTCCGTCCAGGCTGATTTCAAGGCGGGCGCGATGGCCGTGGGCCATGCGCTGACAATTGCCTTCATGCTGGCGCAGGCCGTGGCAGTATCGGTAGGGCCCTTGTTCATGGGCCGGGCTGAGCTGGAGTCGCAAGGAGGTGATGTTGGCCGGCAGGGTGGTGAGCAACTGACGTTCCAGCTCCGTGGCCAGCGTGGCGGGCGCCAGCGCGGGCACATCCAGCAGCGCAAAGCTCTGGAGCGGGGCGAGATAGCGCCAGCGCTCGCCGGCCCGGGTGCTCAGTTGCAGTTCGCGGTGCCCTCCCTGGGCTTGTAGCAGGGCAGCCTGACCGGCACTCAGCAGCAGTCGATGATCCGTCTGCGCATCCAGCGCCCGCTTCAGGGTGCTTTTGATGATGCCGAAATCACACAGCATGCCATCGTCGGCGAGTTCCCCGCCGAGTTCGGCATCGACCCGCCAGGTTTCTCCGGTCAGGCCCAGGTCGGGATCAAAATAGGCGCAATCCAGATGGGTCAGATCGGCTATAAACAGGCGGGTTTCGAGCTTCATGGCGCTAGTTTACGAGCTTGGCGCCAATCCAGGGAGTGCGTGACCGCTTGCGATCAGGCCTACCCGCCGAGCATATGGGCCCGTTCCAGACTGATCATGCCGCGGCGGGACACGGCGTAATGCTCCGGCCCGTGCCGCTGGATCAGCTCATGTTTGATCAGCTCGCGGAAGAATTTCGGCGAAATGTCCCGTTCCCGCAGGCCTTCCGGTCCCGCCTCGTGGATGCGGGCCAGTTCCTCGATTTCAGTTTGACCGTGGTAATCAAAAAAGTCGCTCATGCTGGCTCCCGGTGTCGGCCTGCAGCTAGTTTATGTCAGCCGCAAGCTTAAATGCGCGGTGGCCCAGGCAGCTGCGTTCTGGCTCGCGGCCTGCGTGTGCGGCGAACCCTGCGACACCCCGGGTGGGTGCCTCGGCGGATGGCGGTGCGCGGGCTGATAGAATAGCGCGCCGTATTTCCGACAAAGACAGCTCATGACGGTCGTTACCCGTTTTCCTCCCAGTCCGACTGGTTTTCTGCATGTGGGTGGCGCGCGCACGGCGCTGTTCAACTGGCTGTTCGCCCGCCAGCATCAGGGCAAGATGATCCTGCGAATTGAAGACACCGACCGGGAGCGGTCCACCGAAGCCTCGGTACAGGCGATTTTCGATGGCATGGACTGGCTGGGTTTGAGCCATGATGAGGGACCGTACTATCAGACCAAGCGGTTTGAGCGCTACAAGGAGGTGATCCAGCAACTGCTGGATCAGGGCCAGGCCTATCCCTGTTTCTGTTCCCGCGAGCGTCTCGACGAGATGCGCGAAGCGCAGAAGGAACGTGGCGAGAAGCCCCGCTATGACGGACGCTGCCGGCATCTTGAGGATTTTGATGTCGATGCCGAGGCGGTGATCCGGTTCAAGAATCCGACCGCAGGAGCGGTGAGCTGGGATGATCTGGTCAAGGGGCCGATCAGTATTTCCAACAGCGAGCTGGATGACCTGATCATCGCCCGCTCGGACGGTACGCCGACCTATAACCTGACGGTGGTGGTCGATGACCTGGACATGGGCATTACCGATGTGATTCGCGGCGACGATCACGTCAATAACACGCCGCGTCAGATCAATATTTTCCAGGCCCTTCAGGCCGAACTGCCCCGTTACGCCCACGTGCCAATGATTCTTGGCAGCGATGGCGCCCGCCTGTCCAAGCGCCATGGCGCGGTGTCGGTGATGGCCTACCGCGAACAGGGTTTCCTGCCGCAGGCCATGCTCAATTACCTGGTCCGGCTGGGCTGGTCGCACGGTGACGAGGAGATATTCAGCCTGGCGCAGATGATCGAGAAGTTCGATATCCGGCGGGTGCAGAAGGCCGCGGCGCGGTTTGATATCGATAAGCTGAAATGGCTGAATCAGCACTACATCAAGTCCAGTGCGCCGGCCGATCTGGTCGATGAATATGCCTGGCATTTGCGCCGTCTGGACCTGGATCCCGCATCCGGGCCCGATCTGGCGGCCATCGTTGCCGCGCACCAGGAACGCTGCAAGACCCTGCTGGAACTCGCCGAATCGACCCGGTTCTATTTCCAGGCGCCGACCGCCTATGAGGCCAAGGCGGCCAAGAAGGCCTTCAATGCGCAGACACCGGACATCCTGGCTGATCTGCTCGCCCGCAGCGCCGCGCTGGACGACTGGAATGGTGCGGCGATGCACGCTCTGGTCGAGGCCGTGGCCAGCGATCATGGGGTGGGTATGGGCAAGGTCGGGCAGCCGCTACGGGTGGCCATATCCGGAGCAGGCAATACGCCTTCGCTGGATGTGACCCTGAATCTGCTGGGTCGTGAACAGACCGAACAGCGACTGCAGCGGGCGATCGCCCATTTGCAGGAGGTGCGCGCGTGAGGGCGCTACGGGGCCTGGTGTTGGGAGCGCTCGGCCTGCTGCTTACTTCGGCGTGGGCCGCGGAGCCGGTGGTGCTGCAAGGCCCGCTGACCCAGGGCGGGATGATTATCGGTCAGGCCCCGGCGGGCAGTCAGGTCAGCCTGGATGGCCGTTTGTTGCGGGTGTCGGTGAACGGCGACTTCGTGTTCGGCTTCGGCCGCGATCATGCGCCCAGCGCCCAGCTGGAAGTGGAACTGCCCGATGGAAAGCGGTGGCAGAAAACCCTGTCGATCGCCAGCCGTGAATACCGGGTGCAGCGTATCGACGGTCTGCCCCGCAAGCAGGTGTCACCGGATCCAGAAGCGCTGCGCCGGATTCGCGCCGAAGGGGCGATGGCCAGCAAGGCGCGCAAGACCGATGATCCGCGCCTGGATTTCAAACAGCGTTTCATCTGGCCTTCCCAGGGGCCGATCTCCGGCGTCTACGGCAGCCAGCGGATTCTCAATGGTCAGCCGCGGCGGCCGCATTTCGGGGTGGATGTTGCCGCCCCGGTGGGCACGCCGGTGCGGGCGCCAGCCGCGGGAATCGTCACTTTGGCGCATCCGGACATGTATTTTTCCGGGGGGACGCTGATCCTGGATCATGGCCACGGCGTGTCCTCCAGCTTCCTGCACTTGAGCAAGCTGCTGGTGACGGTCGGGCAGCGGGTGGAGCAGGGTGATTTGATCGCCGAGATCGGCGCGACCGGCCGGGTGACCGGGCCACATCTGGACTGGCGGATGAACTGGTTCGGCGCGCGGATTGATCCGCAATTGCTGGTCGGGCCGATGCCCGACGCCGGATCCTGAAGGCCAAAAGCGGGCGGTCTCAGCCCGGCGGCCAGGTGAGGCCGCGTCCGCCAATGATGTGCAGGTGCAGGTGCCAGACCGTCTGGCCGGCTTTTTCGCCATTATTGATCACCAGGCGAAAGGCATCGGCATAGCCTTCACTGGCCGCAATCTGCGGCGCCACGCCGAGCAGATGGCCGAGCAGGGGCGTATCGCTGGCCTGCGCATCGGCCAGTTTGGGAATCGGCCGGCGCGGCACCAGCAGGATATGCATCGGTGCAACCGGGTTCACATCGCGGAAGCCGACACAGTGTTCGTCGCTGTAAACGATGTCGCCGGGAATTTCGCCCGCAATGATTTTCTCGAACAGGGTTTTGCTCATCGCTACTACATTCGCCAGAATAGGGTCTGCGCGAAGATAGTCGCAGGTACCGTCGGGCGCAAGTTGGGCAACAGGAACCGCAACTTTTGAAAGCATTATTCCGCTGGCTGAACGAGACCGATGAAGGCAAGGGCTGGCGAATCGCGTTGATCGCGGTGCTGGTCCTCAGTGCCGGGCTGGGCCTGCGCGATCCCTGGCCGCCGGACGAACCCGCCCTGGCCTTGATGGCGCGGGACATGGCGGCCACGGGCGAATGGCTGATTCCCTATCTGGCCGGCGAACCTTTCGCCCAGCACCCGCCGTTTGCCATCTGGTTGCAGGCCGCATTCTATTCGACCACCGGTTCGATGCGCCTGAGCTTCCTGTTGCCCGCCTTGCTCGCGTCGCTGGGCACCCTGTGGCTGGTATTTGATCTGGCGCGCCAGCTGTGGGGGCCGCGTACCGGACGCCTGGCCGCCGCCGCCCTGCTGTGCAGCCTGCAATTCATGGTTCAAGCGCATCGCGGGCATGTCGATGCGGTGATGATGTTCTTCAGCACCCTGGCGCTGTACAGCCTGCTGCAATACATGTTGCTGGAAAACACCCGGCGCTGGTTGACCGTCGCCGGCGTGGCGATCGGTTTCGGCGTGCTCAGCAAGGGACTCGGTTACCTGCCGTTGCTGATCATATTGCCTTACCTGTGGATCAGTCGGCAGGCCTGGCCGGAGTTGCCGCCAGGCCGCTCGCTGCGCGCGTTCTGGGCGGTTCCCGCCAGCGCCCTGGTGGTGGTCCTGGCCTGGGTGTTGCCGGCCCTGGGTTTCGTGTCGGGTGCCGACGATGCCGCGCTGGACAGCTTTCGCCGGGAACTGCTGCGCAATCTGACCGGCGGTGCGAGCCTGCTGGACATGAGTAGTCGCCAGCCCTGGTGGTACCTGCCGGTGCAGGCGCTGGTCCTGTGGCTGCCGCTGACCCTGATGCTGCCATGGAAACTGAAGATCTGGCGTGACCGGCTCCGCGCTCAGGATCCGCAGATCGGCCTGCTGCTGGGTTATGTGTTGATCACGCTCATCATTTTCAGCGTGCTGCCGGGTAAGCACGGGGTGCAATTGCTGGTTTTGCTGCCGCCCACGGCCTTGTTGATGGCCCCCTATCTTGGTGGCCTGTGGTGGCGACCCGGCGTGCAGCGGCTCAGCGTGGCCACGGTCTGGGGATTCAGCCTGTTCGCGATCGGTCTGGGTCTGGTCGGGCACGAGTCCGAACTGTGGGCCGGTAAAGTACCGTACCCCACCGATATACCGAATCTGTTATGGAATTTTCTGCTCACCCTGGGCGTCTGCGGCATCGTGATCAGCTTGCTGGTGCGCGGTCGCTCCAGAGCCCTGGGCCTGCCGGTGTTTTTCTTTGTGGGATGGCTGTTGCTGGGCTACTGGGCTTATCCCAGTCTGAATGAGGTGCGCAGCTCACGGGTGATATTTGCTCAGGCCGAGCAAATCCTCGATGCCGACGCCCAACTGGCCACCTGGAACTGGAGTCCGCAGTTTGAATTGTCGGCCTCCCGGCCGCTGCACCGTCTGGACGGGCCGCAAGAGGCGCTGGCCTGGGTGCACGCCGCGCCCGATCGCTGGCTGATCAGCTCGGTGGCGCAGATGCAGGCGCTGAATCTGGAAGCCGCTGATGCCGGGGTGCTGGACATTCGGCCCCTGGGTCTGCGACACAAGGTCGACTGGGGGCTGGGACGGCCGCGTTCGCTGCCGCTCGACTAGAAGCCGCTGCGGGCAAGCCCGGTATAGCGTTGCACCCAGGAGGCCGGCGCTGCGAAACACAGCGCAACCAGTTCCCAGGCCGCCTTGCCCAGGCGACCCTGTGCGGCTCGAGTGCGCGCTGCCTGCCAATGGATGCGGACATGCAAGCGCGCCTGGTCATGCCAGCGGTGGTGCATTTCATCCAGAAGCCGCAAGGCGAGAGCAAAGTCCCGTTGTCGGCGGGCCAGGCCTACATTGGAAAACAGCGCTTCGGCTTCGAACAGTTCCGGCATCACGGCACTCCTGTAGTGATTTATTCGATGATGGCGGGATGTGCCGGTGGCGGTGCACCGAGCATCTCCCGATGGCTGATGGGCTGCTTGCCATCGCCATCCTTCAGAGCATACTCCAGGGCCAGTTCGGCGCCGATCAGCACCTGGCCGGATTTGTCCATGCGTCGGGGATCACGATACAGCTGCGCGATCAGATGGCCGCTGAACTCGGGCGTTTCGGCGATCTCCCAGAGCCCGGCGTACTGATCCGGGGCGAGCGCCATGGCCGCCCTGGAGCGCTCCGTGCGCAACATGCCCAGCCACAGTGATACCGCGGCAATGTCGTGGGGCCGAAGATCGACCGCCATGTCCCGCGCCAGCTTGTCGACGCCGGCTTTTTGCGCGCCGTAGGCGGCGCCGTGCATGTAACAGTTGGCGCCGAAGGAGGAGGTGAACGCGATCAGGCCGCGTCGCGCGGCCAGCATCAGGGGCGCGGCGTGCCAGCTGGCCACATAGGCCGAGCGCAGGCCGACATCCAGGATTTTCACCAGGTCCAGGGATTTTTCCCAGAACGGCCCTTTCTGGATCAGTTCGTCGTGCAGAAAAGTGGCGTTATTGACCAGGATGTCCAGGCGGCCCTGGTCCTGTTTGATCCGGGCGAACAGGGCCTGGACCTGGGCGTCGTCGGCATGATCACAGGCGACCGCGATGCCGTGTCCCCCGGCGGCGGTCACGGCCTGGGCGGTGGCATGAATCGTGCCGGGCAGGGGCGCATCGCCCTCCTGCTGGCTGCGACCGGTGACGTAGACCGTCGCGCCGCGGCTCCCCAGGGCGAGGGCGATGCCTTTGCCGGCGCCGCGTGACGCTCCGGTAACCAGCGCTATCGTGTCATGTAAGGGGGGATTCATGTCTTGCTCCATTGGGGATTGGGCCGGACTGGCCACAGCGTGATTTCACCAGGGCTTCCTCAGGTTTTGCGCAACTCGAATTTCATTACCTTGCCCGAGGCGTTCATGGGCAGACTGTCCAGAATGGCCACGCTGCGCGGGGCCTTGTAATTCGCCATGCGTTCGCGGCACCAGGCGATCAGTTCGCCGGGCTCAATCTGCTGGCCGGGCTTGGCGACCACGCAGGCCTTGCCGACTTCGCCCATGCGCTCATCGGGTACGCCGATGACCGCCACCTGGGCGATGGCCGGATGCGCCGCCATCAGGTTTTCGATCTCGGCGGGGTAGCAGTTGAATCCGCCGCAGATGTACATGTCCTTGAGCCGGTCGGTGATGCGGATGTAACCCCGCTCGTCGAGCAGGCCGATATCGCCGGTGTGCAGCCAGCCCTGGGCGTCGATGGTGTCGGCGGTGGCCTGCGGATCGTCCAGATAGCCCTGCATCACGGTGTAGCCCCGCACCACGATTTCGCCGGTTTCGCCCTGCGGCAGGGGCTGGTTATGCGGATCGACTATCCGTACTTCGGTATCGGGCACCGGCTTTCCGCAGGTGCTGACGATGGTCTGCGCCGAATCATCGGCGCAGCACAGCGAGACGATGCCGCAGGTCTCGGTAAGACCGTAACCGGTCAGCACGATGTCGAAGCCCAGCTCGGCGCGGATGCGCTCGATCAGGGCGGGAGCCACGGCCGCCGCACCGGTGATCGTCGCGCGCAGGGACGACAGGTCCTTACCCTGGACCGCCGGATCGTCCAGCAGGCTGATAAACAGCGTCGGGGGGCCGGGCAGCACGGAAATACGCTGGGCGCTGATGCGCGCGATGATCGCGGCGCTGTCAAACACCGCGTGAGGCAGAATGGTGCAGCCGGACAGCAGACCGCCCAGCCAGCCGACTTTATAGCCAAAGGCGTGGAAGAAGGGGTTGGCGATCAGGTAACGGTCCTGCGGCACGATCTGCATCCGCTCGCACCATTCGCGGATCACTTTCAGATTCTGGCCATGCCGGGTGATCACGCCCTTGGGCAGGCCGGTCGTGCCCGAGGTGAACATGATGTCCATCCGGCTGTCGGCGGTGACCGCCGCGGCGCGGGCATCGACTTCGCGAGCCGGAACCTGTCCGCCCCGGGCCAGGAAGCTGCCCCAGTCCAGATCATCGGCCTGCGCCGCATCCAGCACCACGATGCTTTGCAGTGAGTCCGGACGGTGCTCGCCGAGCAGACTGGGATAGTGCTGGCCGAGGAAATCGCCGGCGCAGAACAGCAAACGGGCACCGCTCTTGCCCAGCACATATCCGGCCTCGGCGCCCTTCATGCGGGTGTTGATCGGCACCAGAACCGCGCCGACGCTGTGGATCGCCAGTCCGGCGATGACCCATAGGGCATGGTTCTGGGCCCAGATCGCCACCCGGTCGCCGGGGCAGATGCCCTGCGCGATCAGGCCACGGGCGGCTTCGCGGCGTGCCTCATCCAGCTGCGCATAGGTCCATTGCCGACCGTCTTCGGCGATCAGAGCGAGGTGCTCAGGCTGGGCGTGGACGACGGCGGCAAAGGCGGCGGGTACGGTGCGGGTCATAGTTTAGTCGGGGTAGGAAATTTCGATGTTGTCGGATTGCATCACGGCCTGGCAGCCGAGAACCCAGCCTTGATCCAGATCGTGCTGATCGAGTACATGGTTGTGGGCCAGCTCGACCCGACCCGCATCCAGATGGCACATGCAGGCCGCGCAGGCGCCGGAGCGGCAGGAATAGGGCGCATCGATGCCGGCGGCTTCCAGGGCGTCGAGCAGGAGCTGGCCTTGCTGGCCGGTCACCTCATGCACCTCGCCATCGAGTTTCACGGTGATGCGCACCGCTTGCCCGGCCTCGTCGTCAAGCGCTGGGCCGGGCGCTTCTTCGGCATCGTCGGGCAGCGAAACGAAACGTTCGATATGTACCTGGCTATGGGCAAAGCCCTGCTCGTGCAGCGCGGCCGCGGTGGCATCCATGAAAATCGCCGGGCCGCAAACAAAACACTGGGCGTTTTTACGCTCGGCGGCGAAGCTGGCGATCTGCGCCTGGGACGGTACGCCCTGCACTGAATCCAGCCAGTGAATGACCTGCAGTCGCTTGGGAAAGTCCCGCGACAGACGGGCGAGTTCCTCGGCAAAGATCACGGATTGCTCATCCCGATTGGCATAGATCAAACGCAATGTACCCTTGCCGACATGCAGCACGCTGCGCACGATGGACAGCACCGGGGTGATCCCACTGCCGCCGGCGAACAGCAGGAAGTCGCCATCCAGGGATTTCGGCGTGAATACCCCGGCGGGGGCGGCGACGCGCAGCGGGTCGCCAGCTTGGAGGTTGTCACACAGCCAGTTTGAGGCACGCCCGTCCATCACCCGCTTGATGGTGACTCGCAGCGGCTCGTCCAGATAGGGTGAGCTGGAGGCGGAGTAACAACGGGGCAGGGGCGTGTCGCCACAGGGCACCTGCAGGGTCAGGAACTGGCCCGGTTTGTAGCGGAATGCCTCGGTCAATTCAGTGGGAATATCCAGCACCAGTGAATGGGCATCGGCAGTTTCGCGAATGATTCGGGCCACCGTGATGTCGTGGTATTCAAGTCGGCTGATAACGGTTCTCCTGGCCGGTAGCCGGGGCGGCAAAGCCCCGATGATCTGGCCCGTACGGTAAGAGCGCAGGGCCGCAGTAGCTTCGTCCGATGGGACGATTTGCCGGGATCGGACCCTCCCTGGTTCCGCAGCGCTTGGCGTTGCCGTGGGTTTCAGGGGGGCTGACAGCGGCATCAGGCGCGAAGAAAACCGCCGCTCCGCCGGAACCCTTTGGGCGGCATAACCGTGATAAGCCGCTGGAAACCTTATCTGCGGAGTCTGCGCGGGCCATTGAGCGCCGCGTTTGCCTGCTGTCTCATTCTTACCCTGGTTGATTTCATGACTCATTCGTTTTGCCGCGCCGTGCTCGCGGTCGGTCTGTTCGTGAGCGTTCCCGCTCAGGCCCTGTTCGCCCCCACGCCCGCCAGCGGCACGCTGCATCAGGCGGGCGACGCGCTGGCTTTCGAGGGCGGGCCAATATTCGGCGCCAATGTGTCGCCTGCCACTGGCTCACCGCTGTGCCTGAGCAAGGCCGTGGAATGCGAGGTCTTTACCCTGACGGTCGATGCCGGCAACGCCGCCGGTATCGCGGCGCGGGTCAGCATTGGCTGGAGCGACGAGCTCAACGACCTGGACATCTATCTGGTGAACGCGGACGGCGTGATTGTCGCTCAGGCGGCGACGGCCGCGAACCCGGAAGTCTTTGAAGTCGACGATTTGCCGGCCGGTGACTATGACATCCAGATCATTCCGTATGCGGCGGCCGAGTTTGCCTATACCGGACTGGTCGAGCACCTCGGTGCCGCGCGCAGCCAGGGGTTCCCGCCGGTCAGCGCCGCGGGTGAGTCGCGGGTCATCGTTGGCGTCATCGACAGCGCGATCAACCCGTATCACGAGTTTTACTATCTGGGCGGGCCGAACTACCCGCATTCTGCGCCCGATGCCGTGACCCCCGCCGTGCTGGCCGAACTCGGGGTCAAGCCGGAAAATCACATCAGCCTGACTCGCAGCGGCGACATTGAGGCCGACATCGCAGCGGATCGCGATTTCTGGGACCGTGTACAGCCGGGTGAGCTGTACTGGTTCGTCGGCACCAATGTGGTCGCCGCGTCGCATGCGGCCGACGGCGAACCGCTGCTGGTCCCGCATCCGGATAAAAGCCCGCATGGGGTCGGCACCAGCTCGGCGGTCCTGAAGGCGAACCCTCAGGCGGTGATCCTGTTCGTGGAAACCCACGGCGCGCTGGCCAATACGGCGTCACACGACCTGACCTTCCTGCATCCGGCGGTGGACATCATCAGCACCAGCTATGGCGCCGGGATTCCCCTGGTTCCGGTCGGTACCGGTGCCTTCCTGCCGGAGGCTGCGCCATTTCGCAATACCTACAAGGCCGTGGTTGCCATGGGCAAGCTGCATTTTTCCAGCGGCGGCAATATGCCCGGTTTCACGCCGGGTCGCGCCGGGGCCGGACCGTGGTGGTCGATTGGGGTCTCCGGTAACGAAGAAGGCAGCAGCGAAGGCCGGACGACGACTTCGGGTAACTTCCCTGACTTTGTGTCCGATTTCACCCAGGAACTGGCGCGCTGCATGGATTGCGAAAGCGGCCTGGCCGATTATTCCGGCACCAGCTTTTCGACCCCACGCGCCGCAGGCGTCGCCTCGCGGATCTTGCTGGAAGCCCGCCGCCGGGTGGGGCATGCCGGCGGTATCCGCCACAACGGCGAGGCCATGGTGATGGCCGACGGTGGCCCGCACCCGGTGACCAACTGGCTGCTGCGCCGGGCACTGGAACAGGCGGCCTACCTGCCTGATTGGGCGGACTATGATCCGGTCTCAGCCGTGCTGGATGACCTCGCCGCCCAGCCTTTCAATCCCCTGGCTCCCTGGCTCCAGACCGCCTGGGGTGACGTCACCGCCGATCCGGCCAAGGGCGTGGTCGAAGCCGCGCTCACCCATCTGGATCTGGCCTACCGTCCGCGAGACAAGAGCGTTGAGTTCTGTGATTTCCAGACCGGGATCATTCTCGAGCGCAAGCAGTACTGGGACACCCTGAACGGCACGGCGCCCGTGGTCGATCCGTTCATCTATTGCGCCAACGAAGTCGCTTTTTTCCCGGCAAGCAACGATCCAGGCGGCAATTTCGATGCCAGCGGTGATGCCGATGGCGACGGGATTCCGAATCGCGAAGACAATTGCCCGGAAGCGCCCAACCAGGATCAGGCCGATCGGGATGGCGACAGCTTCGGCGATGCCTGCGATGCGCCGCCGCCGGATGCCGACGGCGATGGCGTGGTTGACAGCGAAGACAACTGCCCGGTGGCGGGCAATGCCGATCAGCGTGACACCGGTGGTGACGGCACCGGTGACGCCTGCGAAACCCCGCCTCGGGCCGACGCCCAGCCGGGCCCCGGCCGAGTGCTGGTTGCGCGCTTTGATGGCGCGGCCGGACCGGCGACCACGCCGGTGGTCTGCCTGAATCCCTGTGGCAGTGGCCATGACGCTTTTGCCAGTTTTGAATTCCGCTACGAGCTGCCTGCAGGATTTAGCTACGATCAACTGGAGTTCGTCCTCAGTTCCCAGAGCGGCACCCAGTACAACCTGCGCCTCTACGGGCCCGACGGCGAGCAGATCGCCATGCAGGGCACGGATGTGTTGCCAGGCGGTTCCGGCGGCGTGCTGAGCGGCCAGCTTGCCGACAGCGGTGGTGAAGCGATCAGCGATGGCGAGCTGCGCATCGCCGTTGATGCGCCCGCTACCGGTCTGTATCTGGCCCAGGTCCAGGAGCAGCTGTCCGGCGGCAATCTGGCGTTTTCGCTGGAGGTCTATGTGAGCTGTGCGGACAGCGGTTGCGAGACTGGCCCCAGAGCCGCTGCGGCAGCCAGAAGCGGTGCGTTGACGCCGCTAAAAGGCGGCGCCGTGTCCTGGTTGCTGATGCTGGCGCTTGGCGCGCTGCGACGGCGGCGCCGCTAAGCAGGCCCGTAGCGGCATGTACAGTTTAAGCCCGCGGCCCGGCCCTCCGGCCGCGGGTTTTTTTTGTCAAGGGCTGCTGCGCCAGCGGAAAAGGCCTTGTTCCAGACGAGGCAGGCAGCCTGGCGGCGTGCAGCGCCGGCGATCTGCGACGAACCGATTCCCGCTCAGGTGGATACGCCAAAGCGTTGCTGTAAGTAGGCGAAAAATGCGCGCAGCGCCATGGCCTCGCCACCGCGTGGCCGGCCCGGCAGGTTTTCCGTGTTCCAGGCCATCACATCCAGGTGCAGCCAGTCGCAATCGCTGCCGACGAAATCCTGCAGAAACAAGGCGGCGGTGATGGCGCCGCCATAGCCGCCCGCAGCGCTGTTGACCAGATCAGCAATATCGCTTTTGAGCCAGCGCTTATAGGGTGCGTGCAAGGGCAGAGGCCACAGCGGGTCGCTCTGGGCCTGTGCGCAGTCCCGCAGCGCATCGGCCGTCGCGCGGCGATTGGCGAACAGCGCGGGTACGTCCGGGCCCAGCGCCACACGCGCCGCGCCGGTCAGAGTCGCCATGTCGATCAGCAGATCCGGCTGTTCGCTCACCGCTTCGCTCAAGGCATCGCTCAGAACCAGCCGGCCTTCGGCGTCGGTATTGTCGATCTCGATGGTCTTGCCGCTGCGTCCGGTGAGGACGTCGCCGGGACGAAACGCATCGCCGGAAACGGCATTTTCAACCGCCGGAACCAGCACGCGCAGGCGCACCGGCAGGCGGGCCTGCATGATGATGCTCGCCAGACCCATCACATGCGCGGCCCCGCCCATGTCCTTTTTCATCAGGCGCATGCCCGAGGCGGGTTTCAGATCCAGGCCGCCGCTGTCGAAGCACACGCCCTTGCCGATCAAGGTGAGCTTGGGCCGGTCCGGATCCCCCCAGCGCAGGTCGAGCAGGCGCGGGGCGTGCGCGCTGGCCCGGCCAACGGCATGGATTACCGGGTAGTTCTGGGTGAGCAGATCCGCACCGACGATCTCGGCATAGTCCGCCTGATGGGCGTTCGCCAGTTCCTGCAGGGCCTGCGCCAGGTGCTGGGGCATCATGTCCTGGGCGGGGGTGTTGATCAGATCGCGGGTCAGGCAGATGCCCGCGCCGAGCGCCTCGATCCGGGCCGCATCGCAGGACGGATGCGCTACAAGCTCGGCCTGGGGAGCGGGTGCGGCGCGGAGATAGCGCCGGTAACGGTACTGGCCCAGCAACCAGCCCAGGCTCAGGTCGGCGATCCGCTCCTGGGGCCAGCTGTCGTCCAGCGCATAGCAGCCGGCCGGCAGGCTGTCCGGGAGGCCGGCGCAGGTCCACAGGTCGAATGAATCTTCGACCCCGACCAGGACGCGCTGCAGTGCACCGTCGGCTCCGGGCAGCAGGCAGTGTGAGCCCGCCTCGGCCTTGAAGCCGTTGCTGTTGATCCATTGCCGCGCGATGGGGTCGAGCTGGGCGCGCAGGCTTTCCAGCTGTGTGGCCTGCACGGCACTGAGCGGAACGGCTGGCGTGGTGGGGGCGGTAATCAGTTTGAGAGGCATGGGTTTTCGGTCATGAGGATTTAGCCAGAGCTTGCAACAAAGCGGCCGTGGCGGAGAAAGTGGATGGTGTGGCGAATGACCAGGCGACTGCGCATCATCAGGGGATGGGTCACGGGTAGCACGATGAAATCACGCATGCCTTCGAGGCGGGCGCTGGCGACCGACACCTTGCCGTCGTCCGGTCCGGGGATCATCAAGGACAGCAGCGGATTGACGGTTCGCCGCCCGGCGATCACCCCGACTTCGAAGTCGGCCGGGCCCAGCTGCCGGGGCAGGGAACTGCTGCCGGTGCCCAGCTGCCTGCCGGCCGGACCATTGAGCGCCTGAAACAGGCGCCAGGATCCGATTCTGTCGACCACGTCGCTGCCGGCGTTGGGCGGTCCGAGCATCACCACGCGGCCGATGGCCTCCAGGGCGCGTGTCGCCGCCAGATGCCGGGCGATGATGCCGCCCAGGGAGTGGGTGACCAAATGCACGGGACCGGGGTGGCGCATCTGGCAGGCGCTGATCTGCGGTAAGACATGTTCCGCCGCCAGAACCTCGATCGCATGGTGGCGCGAAGGATAGTCAATATTGCAGACGCGAAAGCCAGCCTGTTCCAGCTGTCGGGCCATGGGCTGCATGGACGTGGCGCTACGGGCCAGTCCATGCAGCAGGACCACGCTGCCGGGTCCCGCGGCCAGACCGGGGCTGGCGGACAGGGCGAGGCTCATGAGCAGGAACAGCGGGCGGAACATGCAGCGTCCGTCGTGGCGGTGATCGGGGCGCCCGCAGGGTCCGGGAGGCGGGCTGCGTCGAAGCGGGTCTCGATAGGCAGCGGGATGGGAAACGGTCGCATGGGGCGGCACCAGGTCGCGGGATTGCGCATTGTCGCATGAGCCCCGGGCCTGCGGCAGCCTGCTTCGGTCCACTCACCCCAACGGGTGAAGCCGCTTTGACGGGGGGACGGGGATAATCCCGGCTCTTACTCGGCGATCAAAGGAATACGCATAATGGCTTCAAAAATCGATGCCTTGGCTTATATCGTGGTGCAAAGCACGGACCTGTCGAAGTGGACCGAATACGGCGAGCAGATCGTCGGCGCCGCCAGTGGGCCGGCACCGGACGGGGGGCTATTCCTGAAGCTGGACGAGCGCGATTATCGCATTGCTGTGGTCGCGGGACCGGAAGATCGTTATCTGGCCTCCGGCTGGCAGGTGGCCGATGCGGCGGCGCTGGATTCGGTTCGCGCTGCGATTGAAGGGGCGGGACTGAGCGTGGACGCGGCGCCGGCAGCCCTGAAGACGGCGCGCGAAGTCACCGATCTGTTCAGTTTCACCGATCCGGCGGGCAACCGGCATGAAGTCAGCCACGGTTACACCGGCTCCGCGGCGCCCTTTACTTCGCCGATCGGGGTCGAGGCTTTTGTAACCGGTGAGATGGGGATGGGGCATACGGTTTTGCCGGCCCTGCCGTTCGATGACACCTTGGCGTTTTTTACCGAAACGCTGGGGTTTGGGGTGTCGGACGAATTCGATTTCCAGCCGGGACCGGATGCGCCGGTCATCCGGATTCGCTTCCTGCATGCGGGGAATCCGCGCCACCACAGCCTGGCACTGGCGGAAATGCCGAATCCGGCGGGTTGCGTGCATGCGATGGTGGAGGTCAGCTCGATGACCGACGTCGGCAAGGCCTATGATCGCCGCGAGAAGGCCGGGGTCAAGCTGATGGCCACGCTCGGCCAGCACTGCAACGATCACATGACCTCGTTCTACATGCTGACCCCGGGCAATTTCGCGCTGGAGTATGGCTGGGGCGGAATTACCGTTGATGTGGATTCGCACACGACCACCCGGTCCGAGGCGGTCAGCATCTGGGGTCACGACTTCTCCGTCGGCTTTCAATAACCCACCCAAGCACAGCTAGAGGCGCTCAGGCGGGGCTCAGGCGGCGCCAGCACATCGGTTTCCGGTGTCCTGGCGGTCCTGGCTGCCCGGACGCGAGCACCTGATCGGAATCCAATGACATTCAGCAAACAGATGAGCGCCGCCGATGTGGTGGCCCAACTCGAAGACGGCATGACCATCGGTATCGGTGGCTGGGGGCCGCGACGCAAACCCATGAGTCTGGTGCGGGAGATCCTGCGCTCGGATCTGCGGGACCTGACCATCGTCGGTTACGGCGGCATGGACATGGGCATGCTGTGCGCCGCGGGCAAGGTGAGAAAGCTGATTTACGGCTTTGTGTCGCTGGATTTCATTCCGCTGGAGCCGTTTTTCCGCAAAGCCCGCGAGGCGGGCAGTGTCGAGGCGATGGAGCTGGATGAAGGCATGCTGCACTGGGGCTTGCGCGCGGCTGCTTACCGCTTGCCATTCCTGCCCATGCGGGCCGGCCTGGGCACGGCCTTCATGGCCAATAACCCGCAAGTCAAAACGGTCGTTTCACCGTATCCCGACGGTGAAACCCTGCTGGCGATGCCGGCGATCAAGCTGGATGTGGCCTTGCTGCATGTGCACAAGGCCGATCAGCTGGGCAATGTGCGGGTCTACAGCCCGGATCCGTTTTTCGATGAGTGGTTTGCGCGTGCGGCGGACAGGACATTCGTGAGCGCCGAGGAGCTGAGTGAACGACTCGAATCCGACGAGGCGGACGCCAAGGCCAATCTGTTCGAGCGCAGCCTGGTCACCGGTGTGGTGGCGGCGCGCGGCGGTGCCCACCCCAGCTCGCATGTGCCGGGTTACGGCTGGGACGCGGCGCACATCAAACGCTATTGTCAGGCGGCCGCGGATGAGGGCGGCTGGCAGGCCTATGTGGATGAGTTCCTCGGCGCGAGCGAAGCGGAGTATCAATCCGCGGTCGGTGGTCTGGATGCCATCACCGCCTTGCCACGGCAGGTATTTTAAAGATGACTGAATTCACTTTATCCGAACTGCTGATCTGCGCCTGCGCCGATGTCTGGAAAGACGAGGGCGAAGTGCTGGCTACCGGTATCGGCATCATCCCGCGCATTGCCCAGGGTCTGGCCAAGCTGAGCCACAGCCCGCAACTGATGATCACCGATGGTGAGGCGTATCTCACCGAAACGCCGGTGGTGATCGGGGCGAAGAATCACGAGGGACGCAGCTACGCGGGATATATGCCTTATTCGCGGGTTTTTGATCTGCTCTGGCACGGTCGCCGCCATGCGCTGGTCGGGCCGGTGCAGGTGGATCGCTGGGGTCAGGCCAATATTGCCTGTATCGGCGAGTTCGCCAGGCCCAAGCGGCAGATGCTGGGCTTGCGCGGCTTTCCCGGCAACAGCATCAATCACGCCAACTCCATGTTCGTGCCGAATCACTCCAAGCGCGTGTTTGTCGAAGGCGAAGTGGATGTGGTCTGCTCGGTGGGTTACAAGGCGGACAACTGGCCGGCCGGGGTTAAACGTGATTACGCCAGCGTCGAAAAGATCGTGACCAATCTGTGCGTGATGGATTTCGGCGGTCCCGATCACGCGCTGCGGGTGATCAGTCTGCATCCGGGAGTCAGCTTTGACGAGGTTGCGCAGAACACCGGTTTCGAGCTGATTCTGGCGCCGGATTGCGGTGAAACCGCGCATCCCACACCGGCCCAGCTGGAAATTATCCGGCAGCTGGATCCGCGCGATGTGCGCAGCAAACAACTCAAGGACAACCCGCCGGGGGTTCGCGCATGAATCCGCCGATCATTGAAGGCTGGTTCACCCGGGATGAGGCCGCGCCGGCGCTGCTGGGTTCACGCTGTTGCCACTGCGGGACCTATTACTTTCCCAAGCAGAGCAGCTTCTGTCGTAATCCGGCCTGTGACAGCGAAGAGTTTGCCGAGGCGCCGCTGTCGCGTACCGGCACGCTGTGGTCTTTCACCAACGCCTGTTATCAACCGCCCGAACCCTATGTCGCGGCCGATCCCTTCGTGCCGTATGCCATCGCCGCCGTCGAACTGGAGCGCGAAAAAATGATCGTGCTCGGGCAGGTCGTCGAGGGCGTGGGGGTCGAGCAGCTCAAGGCTGGACTGAAAATGGAACTGGTGCTGGAAGAGGTGCCCGGTGTGGACGGCAATAAAGTCACCTGGAAATGGCAACCGCTGGAGCAGGCGCCATGAGCCATTCAGCCGCAGACAAAGAGATCGCAATCCTCGGCGCCGGCATGCACCCCTGGGGCAAGTGGGGCAGGAATTTCGTCGAATACGGCGTGCACGCGGCGCGGGCCGCGCTGGCCGATGCGGGGGTGTCCTGGCAGGACGTGCAGTTTGTTTCCGGCGGCGGCACCATCCGCTGCGGCTATCCAGGCTATGTCGCCGGGGCCACCTTCGCCCAGGCTTTGGGCTGGCAGGGCGCCCAAGTCAATACGTCCTATGCGGCCTGTGCTTCGGGCTCGCAGGCCCTGGCGGCGGCGCGGGCGAAAATCCTCGCCGGTGAATGCGAAGTGGCGCTGGTGGTCGGCGCGGATACGACGCCCAAGGGCTTTCTCAAGCCGCAGGCCGGCGAGCGTCCCGATGACCCGGACTGGGTGCGTTTTCGTCTGGGTATCACCAACCCCACGTATTTCGCCCTCTACGCCCGGCGCCGGATGGAAATCTACGGCGATACGCTGGAAGATTTCGCCGCGGTCAAGGTCAAGAACGCGGCGCATGGTTTTGCCAACCCCAATGCCCGCTACAAGAAGAAATTCACTGCGGCCGATGTGGCTGCTTCCGCGATGGTGGCCGATCCGCTGCGCCTGATGGATATTTGCGCGACCTCCGATGGTGGTGCGGCGCTGATTGTATCCAGCCTGGAGTACGCCAAAAGGCTGGGCAAGGCGAATGCGCCCAGAATTGCCGCGATTTCGACGCTGACCCCTACTTTCGCCTCCTCGGTGGTCGAAATGCCGGATATCGCCACGGATTCCGCCGTCGCCGCCGATGCCCGGCCTTTCCGCGCGGCCCTGCCGGCCAAGGCCTATGAAGAAGCCGGTCTGGGGCCCGAGGATGTGAGCCTGGCCGAAGTCTATGATCTGTCCACCGCCCTGGAGCTGGACTGGATCGAAGATCTGCAGCTGTGCGGGCGTGGAGAAGCGGCGGCGCTGCTGCGCAAGGGTGACACCCGAGTGGGTGGGCGCATTCCGGTCAATGCCTCCGGCGGTCTGGCCTGTTTCGGGGAGGCGGTGCCGGCTCAGGCGCTGGCTCAGGTCTGCGAATTGACCTGGCAGTTGCGCGGCCAGGCCGGTGAACGTCAGGTGGACGGCGCCAAGGTCGGGATTACCGCCAATCAGGGGCTGTTCGGGCACGGTTCTTCCGTGATTGTGAAACGATGAGCAGCTTGCAGACCCGCTTGACCGAACTGCTGGGCTGCCAGTACCCGATCGTGCAAACCGCGATGGGCTGGGTGGCCGATGCGCGGCTGGTGGCCGCCACTTCGAATGCCGGTGGCTTCGGCTTTCTGGCTGCGGCGACCATGTCCACGCCCGAGCTGGAGGCCGCGATCACCGAACTGCGGCAGAGCACCGACAAAGCGTTCGGGGTGAACTTTCATATGTTTCAGCCCAATGCCCGGGAAGTGATCGAACTGGTGCTGAAGAATCAGGACCGGGTCCGGGCGGTGAGTTACGGTCGCGGCCCGGATGCGCAGACCATCGCGGCGTTCAAGGCGGCCGGCGTGCTGTGCATGCCAACGGTGGGCGCGGTGAAACACGCGGTCAAGGCCGTGGAGCTGGGCGCCGACATCATCACCATCCAGGGTGGGGAGGGTGGTGGTCACACCGGTTCGGTACCGACCACGCTGTTGCTGCCTCAGGTGCTGGATGCGGTGGATGTGCCGGTGGTGGCGGCGGGAGGCTTCTCCAGCGGACGTGGACTGGCCGGCGCGCTGGCCTATGGCGCGGCAGGCATCGCGATGGGGACCCGTTTCCTGATGACCGCGGAATCACCGGTGCCGAGGGAGACCTTGCAGCGCTATGTGGAGGTTTCTGACCCGGCGAAGATCCGCGCCTCGCGGGCGGTGGACGGCATGCCGCAGCGCATGATCGACAATCCTTTTCTGCTGCGCCTGGAAGCCGGTGGGCCGATGCATCGGCTCTGGGTGGCCTTGCGCAGCGCCTGGCACTGGAAGGCTTACACCGGGATGACGGTTGCCCACATGCTCAAAACGGCATTGACCGCGCTCAAGGAGGGTGACGCCGCGGTGCAGACTCTGATGGCCGCCAATGCCCCGGTGTTGATTCAGCGGGCCATGGTGCAAGGCAAGCCGGATGAAGGCGTGCTGCCCAGCGGGCAGGTGGCTGCGGTGATCGACGCCTTGCCGGCGGTGGCCGAGCTGATCGCCGACATCGTCGCCCAGGCGCAGGAACGACTGGATCAACTGCCGCGTTGAAGCACGCTCGGGGCGAGGCGGCGCCGCACTCACCCTAAAGGATGAAGCTGAAAAAGCCGGTAGCTTCGATAATTCGCCCTCCTAAGCTTGTGCGGATTGGCAGCGCCAAAAGATGCCGCCAGGGATTCGCAAGCGACCGCTGAATGGGGCATTGAGGCGATATGAGTTCAGGTTTTACGAGCGCAGTTGAAAACGGCATCGCCGAACTGGTGATTGACCAGCCGCCGGTCAATGCGCTGGACAGTGCGGCCTGGCATGCCCTGGCTGATGAAATTACTCGTCTGGGCACGCTCGACTCGGTCAATGTGATCGTGATTCGGGCGCAAGGGCGCGGCTTTTGTGCCGGGGTGGACATCAAGGAACTCAACGCGCATCCGGATCGGATCGTCGATGTCAATGCGGGCAATTACCGCAGCTTCGAGGCGGTTCACCGCAATCCGGTGCCGGTCATCGTCGCGGTCCATGGCTTTGTGCTGGGTGGTGGTATCGGCATCACCGGCGCCGCCGATATCGTGGTCGCGGCCGACAATGCGAGCTTCGGCGTGCCCGAGGTTGATCGCGGGGCGATGGGCGGTGGCGCCCATCTGCAACGCCTGTTCCCGGTCCAGAAGGTGCGCATGATGTATTTCACCGGCGAGCCGATCGATGCGGCCGAGGCCTATCGTCTGGGGGCGGTTGAGCAGGTGGTTCCGGTCGAGGCCCTGCGCGCGACCGCACTCAAGATCGCCGCCAGTATTGCGGCCAAGAGCCCCGCCATGATCCGTCTGGCCAAGGAGTCCCTGAACGGGATTGAGGACGGCAACCTGGAAGACAAGTATCGCTGGGAGCAGGGGTTCACCTTGCAGGCCTATACCAGTAAAGACTCGGCGGAAACCCGCCAGGCTTTCGTCGAAAAAAGAACAGCTGAATTCAGATAATGGACCTGGAATACACCAAACAACACCACGCCTTTCGCGCCCAGCTGAGGGACTGGTTGCAGGCCAATGTACCGGCCGAACCATTGCCCAGCTTTGATACCGAGCAGGGTTTTGCCGCCCACCGGGCCTGGGAGGCGCGGCTCGCGGAACAGGGCTACAGCGCCGTAACCTGGCCAAAGGAACTGGGTGGCTTGAGCGCGGACCTGATCCAGTGGCTGATTTTCGAAGAGGAATACTGGCAGGCCAATGGCCCGTTGCGGGTCAATCAGAACGGGATCTTCCTGCTGGCGCCGACCCTGATGGAATATGGCACTGCCGAGCAGAAGCAACGTTTCCTGCCACGCATGGCCACCAGCGAGGACACCTGGGCGCAGGGCTGGTCCGAGCCGGGGGCTGGCTCCGACATGGCGGCGATTCGCAGCACGGCGATCCGAGACGGCGACGAGTTTGTGATCAATGGCCAGAAGATCTGGTCCACCCGCGCGGTGTATGCGGATTGGCTGTTCGGTCTGTTTCGCAGTGAAACCGGTTCTTCGCGTCATCATGGCTTGAGTTTTGTATTGCTGCCCCTGAATCTGCCCGGGATCACCGTGCGACCCATTCGCCAGCTCAACGGCTTGCCGGGTTTTGCGGAGATCTTCTTCGACGATGTGCGGGTGCCCGCGGCAAACCTGCTGGGCGGTGAAGGCGAGGGTTGGCGGATCGCCATGGCCACGGCCGGATTCGAACGCGGCCTGATGCTGCGTTCCCCGGCGCGCTTCCAGAAGACGGCTGCCGATCTGGTGGCGCTGTATCAGGCCAATCGCGAGCGTTGCGACCGTGACCCGGCGATTCGGGATGCGGTGATGAAATGCTGGATGGATGCCGAGGCCTATACCCTGGCGACCTACCGTACCGCCTCCCGCCTGGCCAAGGGCGCCAAGATCGGGGCGGAAGCCAGTACCAACAAGATTTTCTGGTCCGAGCTGGATGTGCTGATGCACGAGACCGCGATGAGCATTCTGGGCGCGCGGGCCGAGTTGATGCCCAACGCGCCGGAAGCCGCCGGTATCACGCAGTGGCTGGATGGCTTTCTGTTCTCACTGGCCGGACCGATTTACGCCGGGACCAATGAGATCCAACGCAATATCATTGCCGAGCGCATGCTCGGCCTGCCCAAAGCTTAAGTCGGAGCCTGATCATGGATTTTACTTTTAGCGATCAGCAGCTGCAGTTTCGCGATGCGGTCCGGCGCTTTCTGGTGGTTGAAGCCGCGCCGGAACTGCTGCGCGAATACTGGGAAACCGACACCGGCCGCTCCGAAGAGATGCGTCGCAAGGTGACCGATCAAGGTCTGACCAGCCTGTCGGTGCCGGAAGAGTTCGGCGGCCTGGGGCAGCAGGATCTGGACTGGGTCCTGTTGCTGGAAGAGATCGGCTATCACGGCATCCCGGATTCCTTGTCGGACGCCGCCTATCTGGGCGTGGGCCTGCTCAGTGCATTACCCGCCGGCGATGCGTTCAAGGCCAAATGGCTGGCGCGGATGGTCGAAGGACGCGCCCGGCTGGCGATTTCCCATCCCTTGAACCCCCTGGTCCATGACGCGACCATCGCGGATTTGATCCTGCTCTGGCATGAGGATGAAATCCATGCGTTGAGCCCGGAACAGGTGGGGCTGACGCTCAATCCCAGCATTGACCAGTCACGCCGCCTGTACAAACTGGAGTGGACGCCGACCGCGCAGAGCCGGGTGTGTGACGCCGGGACCGGAGGGCCCATCTGGAATGCGATGGTCAATCGCGCGGCCGTCTCCAACGCTGCCCAGTTGCTCGGGCTGGCCCGGCGGATGCTGGATCTGGGAATCGATTATGCCGCCCAGCGCAAGCAATTTGGCAAACCGATCGGTGCTTTTCAGGCGGTCAAACATCATCTGGCGGATGTGGCGGTGAAGATCGAATTTGCCGGCCCCGTGGTGCATCGCGCCGCCTACGCGCTGCAACACGGTGATCC
>JBFJVB010000013.1:0-41496 GCA_041624435.1 Oceanococcus sp.
CGTAGAACAATCAGAACTCGTGGGAGACAACCATGAAGATGTACAGCACTATGGCAGCCTGCGTGCTGTTGATTGTCTTGAGCGGTTGCAGCCCGGACGACAGCCGCCGGGTTGATGCCGATTTCGGCCCCAAGCCGCTCTTCGATCCGGTCGTACTTCCAACCAACACCACCGGCCCGATCCTGCCTTTGCCGATCGACCTGCTGTTTGGCAGCGATCTGGCCAGCGACCAGAATCCGGACAATGACCTTGACGGCACGCTCGCGCCTGCGGGCTCGCTGGCGGCCCTCCCCGGCTGGGGTCTGGCCGACGGCTGGTCCACCAGTGCGGCGCTGTTTTTCAATCTGCAGGGCCCGGTGGACGTGGAGCAGGCGGCCGATGGCATCCGCATTTTCGACAGCCAGCGTGGCCTGGAACTGATCCCAGGCACCGACTTCAGCGTCACGGCATCCCCGGTATCCCTGGTGAGCCCACGTCTGGTGGTGCACTGGCTCAAACCCCTGAATGAATCGACCCGCTACCTGATCGGACTGACCACCGATCTGCGCAGCCCCAGCGGCGCGCCGGCCCTGCCCAACGAACTGTTCGAACTGCTGCGCAGCCCGACCCGCGTCAGCGAACAGCCCAGCAGCCTGCTGCTGTCGCTGAACCAGTTCGGCCGGACCGATCTGATTCCGGTACTGGAGCGGTTGCAATCCAGCTATTTCGCGCCGGTGATCGGCGGACTGCAACAGCTGTCGCAGCTCGCACCCAA
Source organism: Oceanococcus sp. (assembly GCA_041624435.1). Taxonomy (GTDB): domain Bacteria; phylum Pseudomonadota; class Gammaproteobacteria; order Nevskiales; family Oceanococcaceae; genus Oceanococcus. The sequence goes on from JBFJVB010000013.1 coordinate 755, forward strand.
CTCACGCGGCGCGGTCGCCGTGGATCAATTGATTCTGGCCTGGTCCTTCACCACCCAGGCCATCACGCCAACGCTCGAGCGTCTCGATACCGCGGCAACCGCCAAACCCCTGCAAGTCTTTCCCAGCGGCTTGAATCTGGGCCAGATTCTGTCCGGCGACCCGCAAAATCCACTGCCTCTGCCGCCGGGTAGCAATCCCAGTGTCTATGTCGGCGCGTTCACCCTGCCCTACTACCACGCCGCCGGTGCCGATCAAATCAATACCTCGATCTGGCAGAACGATGGCGCGGTCAATACGGGGCGTACGCATCCCGCTCTGGGCGCCCCTTGCGAAGCCCTGCTGCGCCCCAGCAGCACCACCTTGTGCTATCCGACTCCGGCGGCCCGCTCCGACCAGACCGTTCCGGTCCTGTTGACCCGACCGGAAGGTACCCCGCCTGCGGCCGGCTGGCCGGTGGTGGTTTTCCTGCACGGCATCACCGGTAACCGCTCGCAGATGCTCGGCATTGCCGGCAGTCTGGCCGCGGCGGGTCTGGTCGCCATTGCCATTGACCAGCCCCTGCACGGCCTGCCCCCCGGCCACGGCCTGCGCGTGCCGGGCACCACCGAACGCACCTTTGATGCCGACCTGGACCAGGACGGCACGGTCGATGCCTCCGGCAGCTATTTCATCAATCTGTCCAGCCCGATCACTTCACGTGACAATCTGCGCCAGTCGGTCATCGATCAGATCCATCTGGTCCGCTCCCTGGTGAATGTGCGACTGGGCAGCAATGCCAGTGAATCCATCGACACCTCACGAATCCACTTCCTGGGGCACTCCCTGGGCGGGATCGTCGGCGGCACCCTGCTGGGCGTCCATGGTGACATCCAGGCGGCCACGCTGGCCATGCCCGGAGGCGGCATCACCAAGTTACTCGATGCGTCGGCCACCTTTGGGCCGGTCATTTCGGCAGGCCTGGAAGCCGCGGCGGGTATTGCCAAGGGCACGGACAGTTACGAAATCTTCCTGCGCTTCGCCCAACTGGCCGTGGATCCCGGTGACCCGATCAATTGGGCCAGCCGCGCCGCTCAAAACCGTGCGGTGCACATGATTGAAGTCCTGGGTGACAGCGTGGTACCCAATGTCGCCACGGACACGATGCAGGTGATCATCCCCGGCCTGCTTTCAGGCACCGAACCGCTGGCGCGAGTCATGGGTTTGAACGCCACCCTGGTCAGCCCGCCGCTCAGCAGCCCGCAGATCTTGAGCGGCAGTCAGCTGATTCAGTTTGACGGCGGCAATCACGGCAGTGTTCTGGCGCCCAGTACCGCCGATCCAACTGCCGATGCCGTGTTCGTCGAAATGCAGCGCCAGGTGGCCAGTTTCCTGGCCAGCAACGGCGCCTGCCTGCCCCTGGGCACCACCTGCCCGCAACCCTGAGGAATCCATCATGCGCAACCAACAATTTGCAAACGCATTGGCGGGCCTCGGCTTGGCGGCTGCCAGCATCGGCCCGGTCCAGGCCACCAGCTTCGAATTCGGCTCCCTGTACGGTCAGATTGACAGCCTGTTCTCGATCGGTGCGGCGGTCCGTCTCGAAGACCAGGACCCGACCCTGATCGGCCGCGCCAATCAAACCGCCGATGGTCGTAGCGGCCTGGCCTATTCAACCAACGGCGACGACGGCAATCTGGCTTTCGACAAGGGCGATCTGATCGCCGGCGGGGCGAAGATCACCTCGAAATTGGGCCTGAACTGGGGTGATTTCGGCGCTCAGTTCAGTGGCAGCTATATCTTTGATGCGGTACTCAACGATCAGGATTTCTTTGACGCCGCTGACTATGCCGGCCCACCGACCCGTGGCCGTGGACCGGCGGATCTCGAACGTCGCCGGGCGCGCTTGCAGGAACGCCTGGGCAATGACGCCGACCTGCTGGAAGGCTTTGTCTTCGGCAACCTGCAAGTCGGCAGCCGCTATATCAATTTCCGCATTGGCCATCAGGTGCTCAACTGGGGTGAATCGACACTGATCCTCAATGGCATCAACAGCATCGTGGCCGCAGACGCCTCGCAACTGCGCGTCCCCGGGGTTGATCTTTCGGAGGTGTTCATTCCGGCCGGCATGGCCGTGATCACCATGGACCTGACCGACAACCTGTCGTTGGAAGGCTACTACCAGTATGACTGGGTGCCGACCCAACCCGACCCGGCCGGCTCTTTCTTCAGCACCAATGATTTCGCCACCTACGGCGGCGAAACTGCCGAGGTGGGCTTTGGCCGCTGCCCCGAACTCAGCGCACCCGGAACCTGTCCCGCCGCCGCGGGAGGCTCCTACATCCCTCGCCAGGCCGACCGCCTGCCGAAACAGGGCGACCAGGGTGGGGTTTCGATACGGGGTTATTTCGAGTCCCTGGGTGGCGCGGACATCGCGCTGTACTTCGCCAACTATCATTCGCGCTTACCGGTCATCAGCGGTACAGCCGCCCCCTTTGGTTTTGAAGGCGTCGCACCGACCGGTGGCTATTTCGTCGAGTATCCCGAGGACATCAAGCTCTACGGCCTCAGCTTCAACACCTCCTTGCCGTTTGGCGGGCTTGCCCTGCAAGGGGAATACAGCCTGAAACAGGATCAACCCCTGCAGCTTGAAGACATCGAAGTCCTGCTTGCCGGCTTGCGCACCCCGCTGCCGGCGCAGATTGGCCCGTTCCGCCCCGGTGAAGAGATTCAGGGCTGGCGGCGCCACGATGTCAGCCAGTGGGATCTGTCCACCACCAAGATTCTCGGCCCGTCAGCCGCCTTCGGCTATGATCAGGCTTTGCTGCTGTTCGAAGTCGCGGCCAGCCAGATTCACGACTTTCCCGAGCAAAGCGAACTGCTCTACGAGGGCCCGGGCACCTACCTGTCAGCCAATCCGGTCGTCGCCGCCGCCCTGGGACTGACCGATGCCAACGGCCGACCGCTGACCCAGAACGGCGGCTATGCCGAAGCGTTTTCCTGGGGCTATCGTCTGGCCAGTCGCCTGACCTACAACAATGTGCTGGATCGCTTCACCCTGGAACCCAGCCTGGTCTTCGCGCATGATGTGAATGGCACCTCCGCCACCCCAATTCTGAATTTTGTTCAGGGTCGCAAGGAACTGCGGCTTGCGCTGGGCGCAACCTATCAGCAGGTGTGGACTGTGCAGCTGAACTACTCACGCTACTGGGGCGGCGGCAGCTTCAATCTGATCAGCGACCGCGACAATCTGGGCTTGAATCTGTCCTACAGCTTCTGAGCTGGCGGATCGTGGGCGGCCGGTCTGTGACCGGCCGCGTGTTCATGCCTTGCCTCGCCCGTACACGTCCTCGAATCTGACGATATCGTCCTCACCCAGGTAGGAGCCGGTCTGCACTTCGATCAGCTCCAGCGGAATGCTGCCAGGATTCTCCAGTCGGTGGGTCTTGCCCAGCGGGATATAGGTGGATTCGTCCTCTCCGAGCAGAAAGGTTTCATCACCACAGGTCACCTTGGCGGTGCCTTTGACCACGATCCAGTGTTCGGCGCGGTGATGGTGCATCTGCAATGAGAGTTTCTCACCGGGCTTGACGATGATCCGCTTGACCTGGTGACGCACGCCTTCGTCCACACCTTCGTAGGACCCCCAGGGCCGATAGACCTGCGGATGCTGACTGGCTTCGTCGCGGCCATCACGTTCCAGACGCTTGACGATGCTTTTCACTTCCTGAACCTGCTCCGCGTCGCTGACCAGAATGGCGTCCTTGGTTTCGATGATGATCAGATCACGCGTACCGATGGCGGTCACGAGCCGGCTCTGCGCCCGCACACAGGTGTTGCTGGCGTTATGCAGCAGCACATCGCCCTGGGTCACATTGCCCTGGGCATCGGCCAGACCCAGGGTCTGCATGTAATTCCAGGAACCGACATCATTCCAGCCGCAGGACAGCGGCACCACGGCAGCATCCGTAGCCTTCTCCATCACCGCGTAATCGATCGAATCTTCGGGACAGGCGGCAAACGCGTCCGCATCCAGGCGCAGGAACTGCCCGTCCTCAACCGCCTCAGCGTGGGCCCGTTCGCAGGCCTCGAGAATTTTCGGCGCATGCCGGGCCAGCTGGTCCAGCAGGGTCTGGGCACGAAACACGAACATGCCCCCGTTCCAGAAGTAATCTCCGGAGGCTACATACTCCACCGCGGTGGCCAGATCGGGCTTCTCGACGAAGCGCTCCAGCGCGAACACTCCGGCCGCAGTCTCGGCGCCGACCTTGATGTAGCCATAGCCCGTTTCCGGCCGTTCCGCCTCAATCCCGAAGGTCACCATCACGCCCGGCTGCGCCGCGGCGACAGCCACCTCCAGGGCGCGCGAAAAGGCATCCACATCGGCAATCACATGGTCGGCGGGGCACAGCATCATCAGCGTATCCGGACCATGCGCCCGCGCCACCTCCAGGGCCGCCACGGCTGCGGCCGGTGCGGTGTTGCGGCCTTGAGGCTCCAGGATGATCCGCGCCCGGTCCTGGCCGACCTGGCGCATGTGTTCGGCCACGATGAATCGGTGAGCCTCGCCCCCGACCGCCAGCATCGGCCCGATATCGGGTGCAGCAGCCAAGCGCAAAACCGTGTTTTCCAGCAGCGAATGCGCATCCGTTAAGCGTAAAAATTGCTTGGGATGCAACTTTCGTGACAAGGGCCACAAGCGCGTGCCGGAACCACCGGTCAAGAGTACGGGGATCAACATTTTCAGGGATTTTTCGCAGTCATTCAGGGGCGAATAGTAGCCTTGAACCGGCCGCTTTGACCAATGCGATCTAAACCCTTGTTGCATCGCCGGTTTTCCGAGTTATCGGGGACTTTTACCGGACTTATCCACAGTTCATCCAGAACTTGTGAACACAATATGTTGGGTTGACGCACCCGCTCACACCCACTATATAGTGTCCCTGGCCCGGGAAATCCCGAGCCGGAGGCAATTTATCTGGCACGGGAATACTCGTGCGCTCGGGGAGGAAAGACAATCCAATGGAAGCTCAAATCAGTGACGTACAAGACCGGCCCAAGACGCCGGCTGCGCCGGAAAATCTCAAGTCTGTCGATGTGAGCGCCACGCTGCCGGGCGGATTCAAGGTCATTCGGCGAAACGGCAAGGTCACGCCATTCACCGCCAGCAAAATCCAGGTTGCGCTGACCAAGGCCTTCCTGGCCGTCGAAGGCGGCAGCGCCGCCGAATCCGGCCGGGTTCATGACACGGTCAGACTGCTCACCGATCAGGTGTGTGAAAAGGTCACCCGCAACCTGCCCGGTGGTGGCACCGTCCACATCGAAGACATCCAGGACCAGGTTGAACTGGCCCTGATGCGCAATGGCGAGCAGAAAGTCGCTCGCGCCTATGTTCTATATCGCGAAGACCAGGCCCGCAAACGCGCTTTAAAGGCCGCCGAGAGCCCGGCCGCACCGGACAAGTCGGCTCTGCAGGTCAAACGCGCCGATGGCAGTTCACAGGCGCTGGATGAAGCGCGACTGCGCCGCCTGATCACCGAATCCTGCGAAGGCATCGAGGATGTGGATGCCGACCGCGTCATCAACGATACCCTGCGTAATCTGTATGACGGCATCAGCGAAGCCGAACTGGCCCAGGCCCCGACCCTGGCGGCCCGTACCCTGATCGAGCGCGAACCGAATTACAGCTATGTCTCGGCGCGCCTGCTCCAGGACAAGTTGCGCCATGAAGCACTGGCCAAACTGGGTTTTTCGATCAGCTACGCGACCCATGCGGAAATGCGTGAACTGTACCCGGAGTACTTCACCGAATACGTCCACAAGGCCGCCGAATACGAACTCCTGGACCCGAAGCTGACCCAGTATGACCTGGAAAAGCTCGGCAAGGCGCTGGAAGCCGACCGCGACCGGCAATTCAATTTCCTCGGCCTGCAAACCCTGTATGACCGCTACTTCATTCATCACGAAGGCGTGCGTTTCGAATTGCCGCAGGCGTTCTTCATGCGGGTTGCCATGGGCCTGGCCATCAACGAAGTGGAGCGCGAAGACAAGGCGATCGAATTCTACCGCCTGCTGTCCTCCTTCGATTTCATGTCCTCCACGCCGACCCTGTTCAATTCCGGCACCCTGCGGCCGCAGTTGTCGAGCTGTTACCTGACCACTATTCCGGACGATCTGCACGGCATTTTCGGCGCCATTCATGACAATGCCATGCTGTCCAAGTTTGCCGGCGGCCTGGGCAATGACTGGACCCCGGTCCGGGCCATGGGCGCCTATATCAAGGGCACCAATGGCTCTTCGCAAGGCGTCGTGCCGTTCATGAAGGTGGCCAATGACACCGCCGTGGCGGTCAACCAGGGCGGCAAGCGCAAGGGCGCGGTGTGCGGCTATCTGGAGACCTGGCACAAGGACATTGAAGAGTTTGTCGAGCTGCGCAAGAACACCGGCGATGAGCGCCGCCGCACCCACGACATGAACACCGCGAACTGGATTCCCGACCTGTTCATGCAGCGGGTCATCGACGACGGCCAGTGGACCCTGTTCTCCCCCGAGGACACCCCGGATCTGCACGACCTCACCGGCCGGGCCTTCACGACCCGCTACTGCGAATACGAAGCCAAGTTCGACCGTGGCGAAATCGTCAATGCCAAGCGCATCCCGGCCATTCAATTGTGGCGCAAGATGCTCGGCCTGCTGTTCGAAACCGGCCACCCCTGGGTCACCTTCAAGGATCCCTGCAATCTGCGCAGTCCGCAGCAGCATGTTGGCGTGGTCCATTCATCCAATCTGTGCACCGAAATCACCCTCAACACCTCGGCCAACAAGGAAATTGCGGTGTGCAACCTGGGCTCGGTCAACCTGCCTCAGCACATCGAAACCCTGGCCGATGGCAGCACCCGACTCAACCGTGAAAAGCTGGCCAAGACCATCAAGACCGCGATGCGCATGCTGGACAACGTGATCGAGTACAACTACTACTCGATCCCGACTGCCCGGGCGTCGAATCTGCGCCACCGTCCGGTCGGCATGGGCCTGATGGGCTTTCAGGACGCGCTGTACAAGCTGCAATTGTCGTATGAGTCCGAGGCGGCCATCACCTTCGCGGACGAATCGATGGAAGTCATCAGTTACTACGCCATCCAGGCCTCGACGGATCTGGCCGAAGAACGCGGCCGCTACAAGAGCTTCAAGGGCAGTCTCTGGGACCAGGGCATCCTGCCCATCGATTCGATCAAACTGCTCAAGGACAGCCGCGAAGCCGGCTCCCTGGAACAGGATGAATCCCAGACCCTGGACTGGGCGGCCTTGCGCCAGCGGGTCAAGAAGGTTGGGATGCGCAATTCCAACACCATGGCGATCGCCCCGACCGCCACCATCGCCAACATCACCGGCGTGTCTCAGTCGATTGAGCCGACCTATCAGAACCTGTTCGTCAAATCGAATCTGTCGGGCGAGTTTACGGTTACCAACCCGTACCTGGTCGAGGATCTGAAGAAGCGTAAGCTGTGGGACGAAGTCATGGCCCATGACCTGAAGTTCTACGATGGCTCGGTGCAGCAGATCGACCGCGTACCCGACGATCTCAAGGCCGTCTACAAATGTGCGTTCGAAGTCGATGCACGCTGGCTGGTCGAAGCGGCCAGCCGCCGGCAGAAGTGGCTGGATCAGGCGCAAAGCCTCAATCTGTACATGCGCGAACCCAGTGGCCGAAAACTGGATGAACTGTATCGCCTGGCCTGGGTACGTGGTCTGAAAACCACCTACTACCTGCGCACCATGGGGGCTTCCCACGCGGAAAAATCCACCATTACCGACAGCCGGCTGAACAAGGTTCAGAACGGTGGCAGCGCCCCTGCCGTGGCGGCGAATCCGGAACCCGCAGCACCGGCAGCGTGCTCGATTCTCGATCCCGATTGCGAAGCCTGCCAATAAATCACGCGAGGAAACCACTATGCTTTCATGGGACGACGAAACCACCACCAAGCAACCGCAAGCGCAGTTGCAAACCGTGACGCCAACGCCACCGGCCACCCCGCCGCCAGCCGCGGCCAGCGGCACTGCCGACCCGGCATTCATCGACACCGCCGATGCTGGCGCCACCGGTCTGGAAAACCCGGAAATGGGCGCTTCACGCATCCAGGTCGATGACAAGAAGATCATCAACTGCAAAGCCGATCTGAATCAGCTGGTGCCATTCAAGTACAAATGGGCCTGGGACAAGTACATCGATGGCTGCGCCAATCACTGGATGCCCAATGAAATCAGCATGGCAGCCGATCTGGCGATGTGGCAGAACCCGGAAGGCCTGAGCGACGATGAACGCCTGATTATCAAGCGCAGCCTCGGCTTCTTCTCGTCCGCCGATTCGCTGGTGGCCAATAATCTGGTGCTGGCGGTGTATCGCCACCTCACCAATCCGGAATGCCGCCAGTATCTGCTGCGGCAGGCTTTCGAAGAAGCCCTGCATACCCACGCCTACCAGTATTGCGTGGAATCGCTGGGTCTGGACGAGGCCGAAGTGTTCAATATGTACCGGGAAGTCCCGAGCATTCATGACAAGGCGGCCTGGGCGCTGAAGTACACCCAATCGCTGGGCGACCCGAACTTCCAGACCGGCACCCTCGAGGGCGACCAGCGCTTCCTGCGCGACCTGATTGCCTTTTACGTGGTGTTCGAAGGCATCTTTTTCTATGTCGGTTTCGTCCAGTTGCTGTCATTCGGACGGCGCAACAAGATGGTCGGAATTTCCGAGCAGATCCAGTACATCATGCGTGACGAGTCGATGCACATGAACTTCGGCATCGACGTGATCAATCAGATCAAGTTCGAAAACCCGGCGCTGTGGACCGACGAATTCAAGGCCGAGATCCACCACATGATTGATGAGGCCACCCAGCTGGAAATCCGCTACGCGCATGACACCATGCCACGCGGGGTACTGGGCCTGAATGCCTCGATGTTCAACGAGTACCTGAAGTTCATTGCCAACCGCCGCTGTGCCCAGATCGGTTTGGGCGAGCTTTACGCCGGCACCAGCAATCCCTTCCCCTGGATGAGCGAAATGATGGATCTGAAGAAGGAGAAAAACTTCTTCGAAACCCGTGTAATCGAATACCAAGCCGGCGGCACCCTCAGCTGGGACTGAACCGGCGCTGCACCCGTTTTACCCCTGCTTTCTGACATGAAGCCACTGGGCGACAACGACTCCTCGTTGTCGCTCTTTTTTGTGTCCGAGGCCGGTGCCCGCAGCCCCTCCCGGCTTCACATCTTGATGACTTCGGTTTTGCTTTCATAGAGTCACAGGACAGGGTGGGAGCCCCGAAATGAATGCAGTCAAAGTCACCGAAGTTGTCGCCAACCAGGGTCGTAGCAGCGCCTTCACCACGTCGCAGGAAACCCTGGGTATCGCCCGTCAAACCGCCGAAGGCCTGTGGACCTTGCGTCTGTCCAACGGCCTGCGCTTTCTGTGTCAGGATTTCGATGAGATGCGCCAGCACATCCTCGATCTGCTGCCCGGTCACCATGGATTTTTCGAGCGCCGACGGATTCGCAGCCGGCGCTCACTGCACTGAGCGCAAGGCCAGGAACGCGCCGCAGCAGGCCCCTGGCCGGCACCGCAGACGCGCTCACTTTTGCTATGGTCCGGGTCCCGCTCCAGCACAGGCGGCTTCATGCCCGTAGCCAAACCCTGGTCTGCCATCCCGATCATCGACTGCGGCGAGCCGCTGCGGCCACTGCCGCCGGCATTCGACCGCGTTGAGCCGCATCCGTATCTGCGCCTCGGCGCGCCGTACGCGCAGAGCTCTCCCCACCAGCTCAGGGAAAGCGTCCTCAATCGGCTGCTGCGGGTGCAACACGGCCTCAGCAAACGGCATCCCGGCTGGCGCCTGAGGGTTTTCGACGCCTACCGCCCGAATGCCGTTCAGCAGTTCATGGTTGAGCACACTTTTGCGACACTGCTCAAAGCGCGCCAGCTGACTCCCGACAGCCTCGATGAGACCACCCGCACCGAACTCTGGCAGACTGTCTTTCGGTACTGGGCCCTGCCCTCAGAAGACCCCGCCACGCCACCGGCGCATAGCACCGGCGCCGCAGTTGACCTCACCCTGATTGACGACCAGGGCCAGCCCCTGGCCATGGGCACCCCCATAGACGAATTCAGCGCCGCAGCCCACCCGGATTATTTTGCTGGCGCTACCACGCCGCAAGAGCAGCGCTTCCACCGTCATCGCCAGTTCCTGAACGAGCTGATGCAGGCACAGGACTTCGCCCAGCACCCCAATGAATGGTGGCATTTCAGCTACGGCGATCAGCTCTGGGCGCAGCGCGCCCGTCAGCGTGGCCAGCCTGCCGCGGTGGCACGCTATGGCCGCGCCGATCTCGTCTGAATTAAGCAGGCCCGATCGGATACGGGAAGGTTATTCTGTCCCGGCACGAATTTCTTCACTCACCACCGGATTTCCGCATGCTCGAACAAGACTGCCAAGACGATATCGTTACGCTCCGCCTCGCCCACGGCAAGGCCAACGCCGCGGATCTGGAATTGATGCAGGCCCTGTCCGACGCTTTCTACGAACTGCGCGATGCCCGCGCCGTGATCCTGAGTTCCGCGGGCAAGATTTTCTCCGCCGGCGTTGATCTGGCGCGCATGATCCAGGGTGGCAACGCCTACGCGGCCGAATTCATCCCGGTGCTGGACCGGGTTCTACGCGAAATGTTCGAATTTCCGGCGCCTTTGGTGACCGCGGTCAATGGCCATGCGATCGCCGGGGGCTGCATGTTTGCCCTGGCCGGCGACTATCGGCTGATGGCTCGCGGCAAAGGCCGCATCGGCGCCCCGGAGCTCATGGTGAGCGTGCCGTTTCCGGCTGCACCGCTGGAACTGTTGCGCTTTGCCCTGCCACCACAGCATCTGCAAAAACATATCTATACCGGTGAAACCCTGTTGGCCGACGAGGCGCTGGCCAAGGGCTTTGTGGATGAAGTCACCGAGCCCGATGAATTACTGGATCGGGCGCAGGCCATGGCCAGGCATCTGGCCAGTCTGCCGGCCGCGAACTTCCGCCTGTCCAAGGCCATGGTGCGCGGCGATGCGATCAAGCGGATGCACGCCAACGCCGCCGAATTCAATCCCGCGGTGTTCGCCCGCTGGGCAGAGCCCGAAACCATCGACGGCATCCGCGCGTACATGGCCAAGCTCGGCGGCTAAGCTACCGCAGCTTTCGCGGCTGACACCGCGCCTACAACCGGGAAAACGCTCTCTGGCCACGCCCCGTAGGAGCGAGCAAGGCTCGCGAACCAGCCCGCGCCACAACCACCATCGCCTGCGCCACTGACACCGCGCCAACAACCATGAAAACCGTCCCTGGCCACCCCCCGTAGGAGCGAGCAAGGCTCGCGAACCAGCCTGCGCCGCCACCACCGCCGCCTTCGCCACAACCACCTCCCCCTGCTTGGCTAAAACCGCAGCAGCACCGCGCCCCAGGTCATCCCGCCGCCGACGCCTTCGAGCATCAGCAATTGCCCGGGCTGTACCCGACCATCCGCAACCGCAGTGTCCAGGGCCAGCGGCACCGATGCCGCCGAGGTATTGCCATGACGGTGCACCGTGGTCACCACCTTGTCCGCCGGCACGCCGAGCTTGGCCGCCATCGAACTGATGATGCGCAAATTGGCCTGATGGGGAATGAACCAGTCCAGATCTGAGCCCTGCAAGCCGTTGTGTTGCAGGGCTTCGTTCGCCACTTCATGCAAGACCCGTACGGCCAGCTTGAACACCGCCTGCCCATCCATTTCCAGGAAGGGGTGGCCGGTCAAGGCACCGCCGGACAGGCTGGCCGAAACCCGCAGAATATCGCCGCGACTGCCATCGGCATGCAGGTGCGCGGACAGGATTCCCGGCTGCTCTGCGGCCTCCAGGATGACCGCCCCGGCCCCATCGCCGAACAGGACGCAGGTGCGTCGATCATTCCAGTCCAGAATCCGGGAAAAAACCTCGGCGCCCACCACCAGAGCGCGGCGATGCTGGCCATTCTGAATCAGCGCATTCGCAGTCGCCAGGGCGTAGATGAACCCGGTACAGACGGCCTGAACATCAAACGCCGCCCCCTGCTTCACCCCGAGCTTGTCCTGCAGCAGGCAGGCCGTGGACGGAAAAACCATATCCGGAGTGGTCGTGGCGACGACGATCAAATCGATATCGGCGGGCGAGAAACCACCGGCTCGCATGGCCTGCCGGGACGCCCGTAGCGCCAGATCACTGGTCATTTCGCCAGGCGCCGCCACGTGCCTCGCCTCGATTCCGGTGCGCGAAACGATCCACTCATCGGAAGTTTCGATGGAAGTATTCAGATCGGCATTGGTGACTACCTGATCCGGCAGGTAGCTCCCAGTGGCCACGATTTTGGCATAAGGCATCAGGGATTCACTTTTTCTTCGCTCTGTCGCAGGCAGCATCTTTTTGGCGACGGCTGGAGGCAGACTCGATGAATGTAACAGACACCACCCTGGAAAAAGCGGTATTTCGCATCCTGCGCGAGCATGAGCTGGAAGCCTATACCTCGATCCAGTTCAGAGAGCTGCAGGGGCTCTGGGCGTACACGGGCCTGCGTCAGAGCGACTTGCGCGATGCCTTGAGGCATATGTTCGAACGCAACTACCTGGATTTTCAGAACGACGGTCACGGCCTGGCTGTCGTCGTCACCCCGCAAGGTTACCGCCACGCACAGGACCAGGAACTCCACCTGGGTTCGCTGATGCGCGACACCTGGGACAAGCTCACCCTGCTCAAGGCCGGTAAGCGTCCGGTCGCGGTACCCAATCTGCCCTCCAAACGCAGTCACGGCCGACGCGTCGATCAGGCCCATCCCGGATAGGGCGGTCTCGCTCAATCTGCCATTTGCCCTGCCGAAACCTCGTCCCGCCTGAATCCACGCTCGGGGGCGCCTTCCCAGGCACCGGGCTGGACCATGGCCCCTGCAACAGGCACAATTCCGCTTTTGTGCCGCGCCGTGACGCGCGCGCACTCCACTGCGGCGTGGCCCAGGCACTCAGGGTTTCGGCTACGCAGACTGACTATCGATGCTGAACAAACTATTCCGGAGATTTCGCATGCCTACCGCAACCGCCCGCCACATTCTGGTGGATTCAGAGAATCTTTGCACCGAACTTAAACAGCGCATCAACGACGGCGAAGACTTTGCCAGCGTGGCCCAAGCGCATTCCTCCTGCCCGTCCGGCAAATCCGGCGGCGATCTGGGCAGCTTTCGTCAGGGCATGATGGTGCCCGAGTTCGATGCGGTGGTATTTCGCGACGAACTGAACACCGTGCACGGCCCGATCAAAACCCAGTTCGGTTACCACCTGCTGGAAATCACCAGCCGTAACGACTGAACACATGCTCGACCCGGAGGCGCAAATCATTGATTTGCAGGCGCGGCTTGCCTATCAGGACGATGCCTTGCTGAAGCTGAGCGATGTACTGGCCCGGCAACAGCAGCAGATTGATCAGCTCACCCGTGCGGTGAGCAAGCTCGGTGAACAATGGCACAGCCTGCGCCTGGAATCCGGTGCAGAGCAAGCCCTGGACGCTGACGAAAAGCCGCCGCACTACTGATTCGGCCGGCAGGCCTGGCCTGCTGGCCTGAGCAGGGCCGTTTAGTCAGCGGTGTCGCCCAGCAGTCGCGCCAGCTGCGTTTCCAGTCTCTCCAGCCGCTGCTCCAGCTGATCCAGGCGGCTGCCTGCACCGCCACCGCTGCTGCTTGCGACCGCGGGGGCGACTGCGGGAATCGCCTCCTCGCCGCAAAGCAGATGGGCATATCGGGCCTCTTTTTGCCCTGCGCCCCGCTCCAGCAGCTTCACCATCGGCTGGGCCCGATCGGCCAGATCGGCCAGGGCCTGACTGACGCCCTCCAGATCGGCCGGCCCGTCCAGATTGCTGGTATTGGCGCGTAGCTCGGCCAGGGTCTGTGGCCCGCGCAGCATCAGAGCAACCAGAACGGCCTGGGTTTCGGACTTCAACAGCAGTTGATGTTTGAACCGCTGGCGCCATTTTGCCACCCGAGCGCCGCTGTCCTCGGCAACCAGACTCATGTCGCGCAGATCCAGCAAGGCCGAACCGACTTCGCCGTCGCTCAGCCGCATGACCGGGTAGCGGCAATTCTTCTGGTTGCAGGCATTGACCAGGGCATTCACGGTCATCGGATAGTACTGTGGCGTGGTCAGCGACTTCTCGACCAACGCTGCCAGCACGCGTGCCTGCACCGGACTGAAATGAAGTTCACTCATCCGCCCAGGCCCGAAAAGAAGGCGCGTTCGGAATAAGCCTGAGGCAACTCGAAGCGCTGCTTGGGCTGCCGCTCATGGTTCAACTCCAGCAGCTGTGCCTCCGCTTTGGCGGCCCCCGGACGACGGTGCTCCACCGGCACCCCTTCAATCTGCTCCAGAACCGCGGCCATGGAACCGGCACCAAACCCTGTCGCCACCGCGCCCATCGTCTTCCCCATGCGCTTGAGCAGGGCAAAATCACGCTTTGATATTTCGAGGGTCTTGAGGGCGGCCAGGCAGATCTCTTCGGCGACTTCACCGTCTTTCATCACCACGACTTCCCGGCAGGCAAAGCCGTTTACCGTGCGCTGCACGTTGCGCTCCTGTACGGAGTACTTCGCCTGAGCCAGCTGTGGCAGGGCAGGCATCATCTGTTTCATCATCGCGCGTTGCTCCGGCGGCAATTGGGCGAGCTGGGCTTCCAGCTGAGCCCGTACTTTGGCCAGCTGTTGTTGCAGATTATCCGCCAGGTCCTCGTCGATGCGTTGATAGCTGCGTTGCGCATCGTCGATCAGGTAAATGACCTGATCCTGGTCGCGGTACAACAACCACTGCGCGCTGCCCAGCTGGGACATCCTCACCGCGCTGGCGGTGAATTCCAGCAGCTGACTGGGCGGCGCTCCCGGCGCTCCATAGGCCAGGCGCCCGTCGGCCAGAGCCGGCATGCACGCGATGCTCAGCGCCATGGCGCAAAGCACGCTGCCAAGGTGGCTCATCCTGCTGTTCATGCTGATGTCTCCAATCTGACGCTCCGGTTACGCGCACAGGATAAGACCAATTGCAGGAAAACCACCAGAAGCCGGCATCAGCCGCATTCCGGGCGCGCGACAACGGCGCTAAACTTGGCGCTTCACTCAGAAGGAATCTGCCCGTGAATACGCAGGATGCGGCGCTGTGGCGGGAAATTGAAGACTTGTTTGACCATGCAGCGGAACTGCCCGACGCGCAGCGCCGCGCCTATGTAGAGCGTATGACGGTCGGCCGCGAGACGCTGCGCACCCGCGTTTTGCAGCTCCTCCAGGCCGAGCAGAATGCCGGCGAGTTCCTGCAAAGCGGGCCGAGTGTCGGCGCCGCACCCGCCCCGGCAGCAGCCCGCCCAGACGAGACCATCGGCCCATGGAAGATTCATTCCCTGCTCGGCCGGGGCGGCATGGGTGAGGTGTATCGGGCGGAACGTGCCGACGGCCTGTATCGGCAGACCGTGGCCTTGAAACTGTTGCAGCTCGATCAACCGGAACTGGCCGTGCGCTTCGAGGGCGAGCGGCAAATCCTGGCGCAGATGAACCACCCCAATATTGCCCGCCTGATCGATGGCGGGGTCAGCGACGATGGCCGTCCGTACATGGCCATGGAGTATGTCCAGGGTCGCAATCTGGGCGCTTATCTGCACGAAACGGATCTGGATCTGCGGCTGCGCCTGCAACTGTTTGTAAAAATCTGCGCGGCCGTCGCCTATGCCCACGGCCATCTGGTCGTACACCGCGACATCAAGCCCGACAACATCCTGATCGATCACTCCGGCGAACCCAAGCTCCTGGATTTTGGCATTGCCAAACTCACGGCCGAGGGCATGAGCGCCGAACACACCCAGGTTCTGGCGACGCCCAATTTCGCTGCGCCAGAGCAACTCTGTGGCGGCGCCATCACCACGGCAACCGATGTGTATGGCCTCGGCGCCACGCTGTACTTCCTGTTGTGTGAGCAGCCACCTTTGACGTTGAATGGCATCAGCCTGCCGCAGATGCTCGATCGACTCGCCCACGCCCCGCCGGTTGCCCCCAGCCGCCGCGTGGAGGCGCTTCGAGCCAGCTCGATCCGGGGAGACCTGGATGCGATCTGCGCCAAGGCCATGGCCAAGGCGCCCTCTCAACGCTATGCCACAGCCACGGAACTGGCGGACGACATCGCCCGGCATCAGCGTCATGAAGCCGTCCAGGCCCGGCCACCCAGCCTGGGTTACCGCCTGGGTCGCGCACTGTGGCGACACAAACTGGCTTACGCCGCCGCGATCGCAGTCACCCTGAGCCTGTTACTGGGACTGGCAACCACCAGCTACCAGGCTCATATCGCCGGCATTGAGCGCGACAATGCCAAACGGGATGCGGCGCGCCTGTCGAGCCTGCGCAGTTCGATCCTGCGTTTATTTCGCACCGCGGCCAGCGAACTGGACAGCGATCAACTCACGGCCCGGGCCCTGTTCAGCCAGAGCGCCCAGAATATCGAACGCGATTTCGGCAACAATCCAGCCACCGCCGCGGCCTTGATGCAGATGCTGGGTGAAATGCAGCTGGTAACCGAAGATTACGCTGCGGCCCGAGTCCTGCTGGAGCGCGCCCACGACCTGCAGCAGCAAGGTATCGACGACGAGATTCTGGCTGCGATCCGGATCGATCTGGCGCATCTGGCCTATCGCGACGGTGACTACCCGCGGGCCCGGGCGTTGTATGAACAGGCCAGCCGCATCTGGCAGCAGCGCCCGGAGCGTTTCGTGGCGGAACGGATTGCCGGACTGACCCTGGCTTCCCAACTGGCCCGAGCCGAGGGCTCGCCGGATCAGGCAGTCGCACTCCTGCGGCAGGCGGCCTCTGCCGCCAGGGTCTACTGGGGTGAGGCCCACGAAGAAACCGGCATCGTGCTGATCAATCTGGCGGCAGCCCTGTACTATGCCAATGACCTGCCGGCCGCCCTGGCCGGCTGTGCCGAGGCCTGGGCGGTGTGGCAGGCCATTGATCGTACCCATTCTCCGGACGCCCTGAATCTGCTGGCCAACTGGGGGCTGTTCGCCTTGCGCCACGGTGATCCGATCGCCGGAGAGAAGCGGCTGGCCGAGGCCCTGGAACTGCGCTCGAGACTCTATGGCGCATCCGCCGCCCAAGCCACCTTGATGAAAAATCTTGGCGTCGCGCATCGGCTGAACGGGCGCAACAATGCCGGCATGCGCCTGCTGGAACAGGCCGAATGGATGGCGCGCAAATATGCCGGCCCCGGCGGGCGCCTGCATACCAGTGCGGTCTACGCCCTGGCCAGGGCCTTGATCGAAGATGGTCTGCTCAGCGAAGCGCGGGCCAGGCTCGAACTCAGCTTGAGCACCGGCGAGGAAAAACGCATTCCCTGGCGTTATCTGAATCAGGCCCTGCTCGCCAGCCTGATGACCGAGCCCGCCGGACGCGACCCGGCGCAGCAACTGTTCGAACAGAGCATTCAAGGCCTGCGCGAACTGGGCGCCGGCAGCCGGACGCTGCTGGCCGACGCACAGCGTCTGCAGGCCAGGTGGCTGGCCCGCCATGGCGAACCCGCAACCGCGCTGGGCATTCTGCAACAAAGCCTGACCAACAAGCTGGCTACCCGGCGTGCCGGCCATTACGAAGTGCTGAGGCTGCAACAGGACCAAGCCCTGCTGTTGCAGCAGCTGGGCCAGACGGTGTCAGCCCAGCAGCTGATTCAGGCAACCCGGCGCCAGGCCATCACCGAGCTCGGTGCGGAGCATCCGCTGGCACGCTCGATCATCGCCACTCAACTCTGAAGCGCGTCGTACAGCCAGGCCTTGGCCTTGAGCCAGTCCCTGCGCACCGTACGTTCATTCACCCCCAGGGCCTCGGCCGTTTCTGCATCGGAATACCCGCTGAAATAACGGCACTCCACCACCTGGACCAGGCGCGGATTGAGTGAAGCCAGTTGCTGCAGGGCGGCATCCAGTTCCAGCAGCGTATCGGCATCCTGCCCCGGATCCGCCGGCATCAGGCCCAGCCCGGAATCATCCAGCGACACCGGTTTCACCCCACTGCCCCGCTTGTCCGCCAGCGCGGACCGGGCGCTGTCGACCAGCACCTGGCGCATCGCGGCCGCAGCGGTATTGAGAAAATGCCCGCGACTGGCGTAGTCCTGCATTTTGGCCAGTTTGAAATATGCTTCGTTGACCAGGGCCGTGGTGGCAAAGGTCCCGCCGGCAAACAGTTTGCGCCGCTCTCGATGAGCGCGTTTCTTCAATTCCTGATACAGCGCCTGATACAGGGCTGAGGGTCCTTGCCGGGTCAAATCACCGGCCTGATCATTAGCGTCCATGCTGATCTCCGTTGCGAAATCCGATTACAGCCCGATTCTGCGCGGCTGTCCAGCGGCTTGTGAGTCCATAACAGCCGGTCCGCCTGCTATGATCCGCGCCTTTTTACGACGCGATCGCCTGCTTATGTGGTTCAAGAATCTCTGTGTGTTTCGTCTGTCTTCGGCCTGGCCTATCGCCCCGGGCACGCTCGAGGAGGCATTGCGCCTCAAACCTCTCCAGCCTTGCAGCGGCCAGACTGCGCTGAGCCGAGGCTGGGTGGCGCCACGCGAAGATGGCGGAAATCTTGTCGAAGCCCTGCCACCGCATCTGATGATCGCCCAGGGCATCGAGGAAAAACTTCTGCCCGCGTCGGTCATCAACGAAGAGGCCAAGGAACGCGCCAAGAGCTTTGAAGCGCAGCGCGGCTACAAGCCCGGGCGCAAGCAGTTGCGCGATATCAAGGACGAAGTGGCACTGGATCTGCTGCCGCGGGCGTTCGTGCGACGCAAGCAATTACGCGCCTGGATCGACACCGAGCAGGGCTGGCTGGTGGTGGACACCTCCACCGCCGCCGCGGCCGAGAACCTGGTCGAACATCTACGCACGACCCTGAGTGACATGCCCAAGGTGCAACTGGTCGAGCCCAACATGGCCCTGTCGGCCACGCTGACCGAGTGGCTGGCCAGCAACGCGGCCCCGGGCGGCTTCCAGATTGAGGACGAATGCGAACTCAATGGCAGCGAAGAGACCAAATCGACGGTGCGGTATTTGCGCCATCCGCTGAATACCGAAGAAATCCGCAAACACATCACCGCCGGCAAACGGGTCAGCAAACTGGCCTTGTCCTGGAATGACAAACTCTCCTTTGTCCTGCATGACAGCTTGCAGATCAAGCGTTTGAAGTTCCTGGACATGGACCGTGATGACGGCGCCGAAGGCAGCGACGTCGACGCCGAACAGGCTTTCGAGATCGACTTCACCTTGATGAGCAGCGAATTGCGCGTGATGTTGCGGGAGCTTTGCGCCATGATTGGAGCCGAAGTCACCGAGGCGTAATGACGATGAACAAGGCGCAGAAGCTGCTGGAAGCTCACCTGCAATTCGAGCTGGATCGCTGGACCGACGAAAACTGCGGCGAAGATCTGGATGTGTTGCTCGATGCGCTATGGGATTGGGCCGGTGACACCTCTGTGGAGCAGATGCTCTCAGCCGAGACCGCGGTCGATGCGGTGCTGCGCTGGGTAGACGACTGGTATCTGCCCGATACCCTGACCGTATTGCTGGGCTCTTTGGCCAAGCGCCTGATTCATCTACCGATCAATCAGGAAACCCGCCTTGAGGATGTCATTGATGATCAACTCATCGAGGCCGGCGTCGATTTGCTGGTCGATCTGGAGCGCTTGCGCGAAGCCCTGATCACCCAGGCCACCCAGAGCCCGCTTTACGCGATGCTGATCTCGAATGTGCTGTACAGCGGGATCCGTGATTATCTGTCTGGCGAAAGTGGCGTCGCCCAAAAGGTGCCGGGTATGTCCTCGCTGCTGAGCAAGGGCGCTTCCGCGCTGAACAAGCGCATGCCGGGACTGGAGGCGGCCATCGAGGACCGCTTACGTAAATACATCGCCAGCAATGCGCAAAAGAGCATCCGCGGCAGCCGCAAGTTCCTGCTCGAAGCCCTGAATGCAGAGCAGCTGCGCAAACTGGCCGAACAGATCTGGGACAACAGCCGGCAGACCCAGCTGACGGTGGCCGAACTCCTGGAGGACGACGAAATCGACCGTCTGGTCAGTTTCGGACTGGCCATCTGGCAGGATCTGCGCCAGACCGAGTACATCCAGGAACTGATTCGAGAAGCGGTGTATGGCTTCTATGACGGCTACGGCAACGAGGATCTGCAAGTCCTGCTGCAACACCTGGGTCTGAATCGCGACGGTTTGCTGGCCGAGGCCCGCCGGCTGATTCCCTCCCTGCTGCGCAACGCCCACGACAGCGGCCTGCTGCAGAGCTGGCTGGAATTACGCTTGCGGCCTTTTTATGCCTCTGCCGCCTGTGCCAAGCTGCTGGCCTGACACCGCCCGGACTGCTCCAGGCTCAGTTGCAGCCAGTCGCTGAGTCGACGTTCCAGCCAGAATTCCGGCGCGCCCCAGGCATTGCGGCCGATGAACCCGACATGGCCCCCATGCCGGGCGAGTTCCAGCCGCACCGAGGCGGACAGCGCCTCCGCCCCAGGCACGATCTGCGGCCGCATGAACGGATCATCCAGGCTGTGAACGATCAAGGTGGGCCGCGCGATGCGCTCGAGAAACGGCCCGCATTGGCAACGCTGGTAGTAGTCCCGCGCATCGTCAAACCCATTGAGCGGCGCGGTCCAGGCATCATCAAACATGAAAAAATCGGCCGCCTGCAGGGTCGCGGCCAGATCCACCGACTCCGGCAGCGCCACGGCCCGGGCCTTGCGCTGCGCGCTGAGCTTGAGATCACCCAGCAAGCGGCGTTGATAAAGCCGGGAGAAACCCCGGCGCATGCGCTCGGCGCAGGCTTCCAGTTCAAACGGCACGCTGGCGGCGGCCACGAAATCGGCCTGGTGCTCCGCCCCGGCTTCGCCCGCGGCCTTGAGCACGATATTGCCGCCCAGCGACCAGCCCACGGTGGCCAGTGGGGCCTGCGGCCAGCGCCGGCGCAAATCAGCCAGCAAGGCCAGCAAGTCGGCGGTGTCGCCCTGGTGGTAAGCCCGGGCCAGGCGATTGGGCGTGTCACCGGCACCGCGCAGTTGCAGGATCAGGCCAGCCCAGCCCTGGCGCTTCAAGCGGCGTGCCGTGGCGCGCAGATACTTTGATTCGAAACCGCCGGTCAGGCCGTGGACCAGGACCGCGATGGGCTGATCCGCCGCCGGGCGGGCGAACCAGCCCAGATCCAGGAAATCGCCGTCCGCCAGCTCCCAGCGCTGGATCTCGAGTTCCAGCCGGGGCGTGCGCCGCAGCAGGGCCGGCATCAGGGTCTGCAGATGCGGGTCGCGACACAGCGGATGCGGTCGAAAACCGGCCTCCACCACCTGACCATGCCTTACCGACATGATTTGCTCCGGGCCGACAGCCGCGCCACGCCGGCCCGATAGGCGGACCAGTCAAATCCCGGCCCCGGGTCGGTCTTGCGCCCCGGGGCGATGTCGCAGTGACCGACGATGCGTTCCGAGGTGATCGCTGGGTAGGCGGATTGCAGCTTGCGGGTGAGTTGAATCAGGCGTCGATACTGCGCCTGGGTAAAGCGCCGCTCATCCGAGCCTTCGAGCTCGATACCGATCGAAAAATCATTGCAGCGCTCCCGGCCGGCAAAGTTCGACACGCCGGCATGCCAGGCTCGCAAGCCCAACGGGACGAACTGGATGATCTGCCCGGTGCGCCGGATAAACACATGGGCCGAGACCCGCAAATCCTTGATTTCCTGGAAAAACGGATGTTCCGCAGGATCGAGCTGATTGCAGAACAGCTGACCCACCTGCGGGCCGCCAAACTGCTCGGGCGGCAAACTGATCGCGTGGATCACGAGCAGGCTGATGTCCGCCGGATCCGGCCGCTCATCGCAATTGGGGGAAGGACAGAAGGCCACCCCGGTCAGGCGACCCTGTGGATCGATTCTCATGCCTGCAGTTTGCCATAAGCAGCCCGCCGACCTGGGCGGTGTGGACCCGGCAGCGCGTTCTAGAAATAGTGCGCAATGCCCAGCTCCAAGCGTTCCTGTCGCGGCGCGAAGCCGCGACGCGCCTCGAAACGCAGGCCCAGGTCACGGCCCAGCGGCCAGTGCTGAATCCAGCGGAGCGCCGACAATCCCGTCGTCAGCTCCGCAGCCGCGGAAGATGGACCCGAATCCCATACGGGTTCGATCCATAGCGCCTGGATTTGCGTGCCCGAGCGGAACGGCCCGGACCAGTGGGCGCCCAGTTCGATGCCTGCGGCCAGGGCGCTGCGCCCATGGGCATCGGCCAAGGCGCTCGCCCGCGCCTGGGCAAACCCGCTCAGGCCTGAAGCCGTGCTCCAGCTCGCGCCCCAGCCCGTATCGACATAGGCCTGCCCCGGGGCGTCGATCGCCGGGCGTCGATAACCCATCGCCAGCTGCCAGGACCAGGGCTGGAAAAACGCGCTGCGTGGCGGGCGCGACACGATCTCGAGCAGTTCCAGCGCATCCAGGCGCAGGCGCTCGTGCCGGACACTGAGACGCAGATGCAGAAATTCGATGGCGCTGCCCGGCGTATACCCCGCCGCCGGGTCCGAGCCATCGTGCAGGGCGGGACGGTAGCCCAGCAGCTGCGCCGGCCCACCGGCCTCCCCCCAGCGCAGACCGAAGGAGAGGCGTTGGCTGCGATGCCCTTGTTCGGGCGCCGCTGGCGCCCGCAGCGGTGGAAAATCAGCGGGAACCACCAGTTGACTGCGCCAGCTCAAAGCCGTCTCGAGCTGCGCCCGCAGGGCACGCATTTCGGCCTGGGCCTCGTCCCGCCCCGCCGCCTCACGCTGGCGCAGCCGGTAATAGGCCAGGCCGTGCATGACTTCGGCCAGCCGGGCCTGATCCCGCTGGGGCAAGGCCAGCGTGGCCGGACCGACACCCTCGGCGAGCAACGCATGCAGATGGGCCTGCAGTTCCGCCGGCAGTGCCGCCAGTTGCTGGGCAAGCTCGGACTGCAGGGCCGGCCGGTACACCCGCTGCCCCAGCAGGCCAGGCTGGGCTTGCAACTGGCGGATCGTATCCACCGGCAGGACCCAGCCGGAAAAGGCCTCGGTCAAGACGGCTTCGGGTCGGGCCACCTGCAGCAAGGCCAGCAGTTGCAGGCTGCAGTTCTCATCCAGAAAGTAGTAATCGAACGCGACGTCGCGCAGTTCCCACACATGCGCCAGCAGCATCTCCAGCTCTGCCGCCGTCAGCTGCAAGGGGTATTCCCACAGATCCCGATTTTCGATCCGCGCGTACTCTTTCACTTTGGCGTAATACGGATACAGACCAAAGCGTCCCGGATAGCCACCGGTCAGGCCACGCCAGGCAAAGCCGATGCCCGGCTGCGCGGGCGCCTGAGCGGAAAAATTCACCGCATAAGCCAGCAGCGGGCTGGACTGGTGCGCAGCCGACCCGTCCAGCCGCAACAGGGTATGACCGAACATCGACGACGGATTGCCCAGATATGCCGAAGCAAACACCAGGGTGACCCGCTCGGCGCCGACTTCGGCGCGCCAGCGCCGATACGCCGGACAAGGCGGCAATGTGGCGGCGGAATCCAGGCCTAAAGCGCGCTGCAAGAACAGCCAGCGGGCCGGAAACTGACAGATCGCCGCTGACGTCGCCGGATCGTTGGTCGCGCCATACAGCGCCCGAATGCTCGCCACCAGTTCCGCCCGGGGGTCAGTCTGGCCAGCCGCACCGAGAAAGAAATGGGCCGAATCGACCCGGCTGCGGGCGCGGTCTCCCCCCGCCGGCTGGTGCAGCAGATAGCGCCATTGCGGCGCATGCTCCAGCTGCAGCATCAAGGCCAGTTCAACCAGGGCGGCAACCGCCGGGTATTCGGGTCGTGCGGGAAACGGGAGCAACAACAGGATCACCCACAAACCCGAGCGGAAATCTGCCCAGCTTCCGATCGCGCGGTCGAACACAAAGAGTCTTCGCATGCTCAGATCATGGCATCCCGCGCGCCGGATTCGAAGCGGCCGGGAGTTTGCGCCGGCCACGGGGGCAGGCATACTATTTCCAGCGGATGATTTTCATCATCCGATTCATCGACAGGGAGATACAAATAATGAAGAAGTTGATTGCTGGCGCGGCTTTGCTGGCCGCGAGCTCCAGCGGGTTTGCCGTGGCACCGGGCGGCCCTAATTGCGGCTGGGGGAACATGCTGTTCCAGGGCCAGTCTGGCATCGTCTACCACTTCCTGGCATCGACCACGAATGGCACTTCGGGCAATGCAACCTTTGGCATGACCTCTGGCACCAACGGCTGCTCCACCGAAGGCACTTTGACCTATGGCGGCAAGGCCATGATCACCG
Source organism: Oceanococcus sp. (assembly GCA_041624435.1). Taxonomy (GTDB): domain Bacteria; phylum Pseudomonadota; class Gammaproteobacteria; order Nevskiales; family Oceanococcaceae; genus Oceanococcus. The sequence goes on from JBFJVB010000013.1 coordinate 25,122, forward strand.
CGATGCTCAATGAGTTTTCCGAAGATGTCGCGGTGGGTGAAGGCGAAGCGATTACCGCCGTGGCCGTCGCTCTGGGCATTGAGCAGCAGGACCGGGCGGCCTTTGCCAGGTTGACTCATGAGCATTTCGCCCAGCTGTTTCCCAGCGAAAACGTCACCGCCGGTGAAGTCATTGCCACCCTTGAAAAACTCATAAAGGCCGACCCGCTGCTATCCAAGTACGCCGCCTAGACCGGCCGGCCACACGGGATAGACCGAGCGCAGCGCACCGTCGAGCACGCGCCCCGGCCCCGACCTGCACGAGCCTGGCATCCTCAGGATGCCGGGCTTTTTCATTCCCGCCGAGTCCATTTTGCTTCCACCGCTCAGATGCCCAGACTGCCCTTTTTCCTGTTCATCAGCCTCGCTTGTCTGAGCTCAAGCCCGGCCACCTCGGCGGAATCGGCCCTGTCGAGACTGCAAGAGCAAGCGCAGGGCCTGGGCCTGGCAGGCCACCCGGAATGGCTGCGACTGCTGCACTACCCTGTCCCCAAACCCATCCGCAAGGCCTCGACATGGCGCAGCCGGATTGACGATGCGGGATTCTTTCTGGCCGCCGATGGCGCAAGCAGCCCTGAGGCTGAACTCAAGGCCACCTTGCAGGCCTTGTTCACCCCGCCGGCCCCTGATGCCGATCCCGATGCGCATCCGCGCTGCCGATTCGTCGCCCGCGTGGCCTGGCTTGAAGCGCAGCTGCCCATTCAGCAGACTGAACTGCCCGCCCTTTCATGCCATGCGTTCAGACAGTGGCATGCGCAGGTCGGCGGGGCCCGAACGACGCTCATTTTCCCGGCCTATTACCTGAACAGCCCCTCGTCCATGTTCGGCCATACGCTGCTGCGACTCGATCCGGAACAGACCGAGGGCTGGTCAGAGTGGCTGTCCGTGGCGGTCAACTTCGGGGCGCAGGTCAACCCCCAGGACAGTTCACTGTTTTATGCCTTCAAGGGTTTGACCGGCGGCTATCCAGGGCGCTTCAATGTTGCGCCGTACTACCAGAAGATCCAGGAATACAATCGCGATGAAGATCGCGATATCTGGGAGTATCCACTCGATCTCACGGCGCAGGAAACCCAACGCCTCGTCCTGCACCTGTGGGAATTGCGCGAGGTGGATTTTGCCTACTATTTTTTCGATGAAAACTGCTCCTATCGGGTACTCGAACTGCTGGAAATCGCGCGCCCTGGCCTGAATCTGACCGAGACGTTCGGGCTCACCGCGATTCCCATCGACACCGTGCGAGCGGTACAGCAGGCCGGCCTGATCCGCTCGGCGCAGTATCGGCCCGCCAAGGCCAATGTATTGAAACACCGCCTGGCGCAGATTCCGCCTGACCTGCAGGCGCGGGTCATCGAACTGAGTTCCGATCCCGATCAGGCTCAGGCCCAATGGTTTAAGCGGCTGGATCAGGACACCCAGGCGCGACTGATTGAAGCCGCCTACAAACACCTGCGACACCGGCAAATCGGCAAAGCGCGCGATCCGGATGTCGCCCGAAGGAGCTACCGCCTGCTGACGCTCCTGAACGCTCATGCCAAGGCGCTTCCCGACTCCGCGACACAGGAAAACCGCCCGTCCACGCCGGAATCCGGACACGGCAGTCGCCGCCTGAGCTTTGGCCGGGGATCAGACTCCGCCCAGCAGTTCGCGACGCTGGGCCTGCGCCTGTCCCTGCACAGCCTGGAGGAGAACGCCGCCGGCTTCTTGCCCGGCGCCCAGATCAACATCGGCCACCTGGAAATGCGCGTGGACGATTCGGGGCAGATCGATCTGCATCGGTTTGACCTGATCGATATCTTTTCCCTGACCCCACGCGATCGCTTCTTTCAACCCTGGTCCTGGAAAGTCTTTACCGGCCTGGAACGGCAATTCACCGCCGGGCGTGAGCATCGGGTGGCTCAGCTCAGTGGCGGCTTCGGGGTGTCACGGTCCTTATGGCGCCAGCAGCAGATTTTTTCCCTGCTGACCGCCCGCATCGAGCACAATGGCGCGTTCGCAAACCTGCTCGAGCCCGCCCTGGGCCTGCACGCCGGCCTGTTACAGCTTTTCTCCGGCCACGGGCTGCGCATGGAACTCAGCGGCGAAAAATTTGCCAATGGACAGGCGCGCGGGCGCGCCGTCTATCAACACAATGTGAATCTGTCCCGTCAGCAGTCCCTGAACCTCCGGCTCGAGCGCGAATGGCAGCGTGACCATCAGGACACGAGCTGGCATCTGCGCTACCAACATTACTACTAGACTTGCAGCGAATATGAACTCCCGAATTCAGCTCCTCCCCCTGCTGTGCTTAAGCCTCACCCTCAGCGCCTGCGGCCTGTGGACAGCCGCGCCGACAGCGGAATTTCCGATTCCCCAGATCAGCTACGAGAAATTCGTGCTGGACAACGGCCTGACCCTGATCGTGCATGAGGATCACAAGAGCCCGATCGTGGCGGTCAATGTCTGGTATCACGTCGGTTCGAAAAATGAACAGCCCGGCCGTACCGGCTTTGCCCATCTGTTTGAACATCTGATGTTCAATGGTTCGGAGAACTTTGATGACGAGTTTTTCCGTCCCCTGGAAGATGCCGGCGCCACCGGGATGAACGGCACGACCAATGCCGACCGGACCAATTACTTCGCCAATGTGCCCACGCCGTCACTGGACACCTTGCTCTGGCTGGAGTCGGACCGGATGGGCCATTTGCTGGGCGCCATCAATCAGGCCAAGCTGGATGAGCAGCGCGGTGTGGTCAAGAATGAAAAGCGGCAGGGCGAAAACCAACCCTACGGCAAGATCTGGAACCTGATCCCGCAATACAGCTACCCGCAGAATCATCCCTATTCCTGGTCCACCATCGGCTCGATGCAGGATCTGGACGCGGCCAGCCTGGATGACGTCCGTACCTGGTTCCAGACCTGGTACGGGGCGGCCAATGCGGTCATCGTGATCGCCGGCGATGTTACCCCGACCGAAGCCCGCGCCAAGGTGGAAAAGTACTTCGGCGCGATTCCACCCGGACCCCGCCTGCAGCGCCCGCAATACTGGCCTGCCCCGATGCCCGAGAATCGCCGCGTCGTCATCGAGGATCAGGTGCCGCAGTCACGCAGCTATTTCGTCTGGAATGTGGCCCCCAATTTCAGCCGCGATCTGGTCCATCTGCAAATCGCCGCCGACGCCCTGGCCAACGGCAAGAACAGCCGGCTGTACCAGCGCCTGGTCTACCAGGATCAGACCGCCACCGATGTGGGCGCTTTCGTCGTGCCCCGCGAGCTGGGCTCGCAATTCATCGTCTGGGTTACCGCCAGGCCGCAAGTCTCCAGTGCGGACCTGGAAGCACAGGTGCTGAGCGAAGTGCAGGCCCTGAATCGCACCGGCCCCAACGCGCAGGAACTGGAACGCAGCCGCACCGGCCTGTACGTGTCGATGATTCGCGGCATGGAGAAAGTCGGTGGTTTTGGCGGCAAATCGGATCTGCTCGCCAGCGCCCAGGTGCTGACCGGACGGCCGGATGCCTATCTGGACGAACTGCAATGGTTGCGCGACGCCCGTCCGAAGGATGTGCGCGACAGCCTGCAGAACTGGTTGCAGCACGGCCATCTCAATTTACGCGTCAAACCCCGTGAGGATGGTCAGGTCAGGGCCAGCACGGTTGATCGCAGCCAGTTGCCGCCAACCGGCCCAGGCAAGGCCCTGAGCCTGCCAGCGCTGCAACGCGCCACGCTCTCCAATGGCCTGCCGGTCATCCTGGCCGAGCGCCACAACCTGCCGCTGGTGGAGTTCCGCTGGATCACGCGCGGCGGGTACGCCACCGACCCCAAGGGCCAGGAGGGCCTGGCCTCCCTGAGCATGAACCTGCTGGACGAAGGGGCCGGACCCTACGATGCCCTGGAAATCGCCGAACGCCTGGACCGCCTGGGCGCCTCGATCAGCAGCGGCGCCGGCCTTGACCAGTCCAGCGTCAGCCTGTCCGCGGTAAGGCCGATGCTGGAGCCGGCCCTGGATCTGTACAGCCTGATCTTGCGCCAGCCCCGTTTCCCGGCGGCCGAACTGGAACGCCTGCGCCCCCGGGTGCTGGCCGGTATCGCCCAGGAACAGGCCAACCCCTTCAGCCTGGGCCTGCGCATCCTGCCCCCGCTGCTGTACGGCCAGGACCACCCCTACGGCGTGCCAATGACCGGCAGCGGTACGCCGGCCAGCGTAAGCCAGCTCAGCCGGGAGAACATCCTGAGCTTCTATCAGCGCCACTTCACACCGGCCAATGCCCAGTTGCTGGTGGTTGGCGATATCAGCATGGCGCAGCTCAAGCCCATGCTGGAAAAGCGCTTCGGTGACTGGCCGGCCAGCGGCGCCGCCGCGGTGCTGGCGCCGGAACCGGTAAGCCTGCCGGACGCGCCGCGCATCTTCCTGCTGGACCGGCCAGACGCCCCGCAAACCGTGGTCCTGGCTGCGCATCTGGCACCTGAGCCCAGCGATCCCGATGACCTGGCCATGCGGGTGGCCAATGGCGTTTTCGGTGGCCAGTTCACTTCCCGCATCAATATGAACTTGCGCGAAGACAAGCATTGGGCCTATGGCGCCCGGAGCGCCCTGGTCCACGCCCAGGGACAACGTCCTTTCCTGGTCTACAGCCGGGTTCAAAGCGACCGTACCGTAGACGCCATGCGCGAGATTCAGCGCGAGCTTCAGGCGATACGCTCTTCGGCGCCCATCACCGCCAGCGAACTGCAATCCATTGTCCAGCAGAAAACCCTGTCCTTGCCGGGTCGCAACGAAAGCCTGGGTCAACTGGCCGGCTCGATCACGCACATTCTCAACAATGGCCTGCCCGATGATTACTACGCCCAGCTGGTCGAGGACTACAACGCGATGAGCCTGGCGCAAGCGCAGAGCGGCGCGCAGCGATTGATCCAGCCGCAAGCCCTGACCTGGGTCCTGATCGGCGATCTGGCGCCCCATCGCCAGGCGCTGGAGAAGCTGGGCTGGGGTCCGGTGACCCGGCTGGATGCGGCGCAGGATTAAACCATGGCGATGCTCATCCTGCTCGTGCTGGCCTGTATCACCGGCGTGTGGGTCTGGGCGGACTGGCGCCTGACCCCGGCCCGGGCCGATGAAACTCGCGCCTATGCCCATGCTGCGGTGACAGCGCTGATTCTGGGCCTCGCCTTGCTCAGTCTGGACCAGGAGGCCGACGATGCCTGGCGCCTGCTGGGCCTGTTCCTGGCCATTGCCACCGGCATGCTGCTGTTTCTGAAACGCCAGCGCCAGCGCGCCTTCCCGCCCCGTTTGCTGTGGCTGCACGTGGGCTTTGCGGTGCTGGTGATCGCCTTGACGGGCTGGTCACTTGTCTGAATTTCCCGAGCAGGCCGGCGCGCCCTGGCTGCACATCATCCTGTTCGAGCCGGAAATCCCGCCCAATACCGGCAATGTGATCAGACTGTGCGCCAACACCGGTGCCCAGCTGCATCTGATCGAGCCACTGGGTTTCAGCCTGGATGACAAACGCCTGCGCCGCGCCGGGCTGGATTACCACGAATACGCCACGCTGCGCGTGCATGCCACGCTCGATGATTGCCTGGACACCATCCAGCCGAGCCGCCTGTTCGCTTGCACCACCCGCGGCCGGCAGCCGTATCATCGGGTCACATTTGCCCCCGGCGACGCCTTGCTGTTCGGGCCGGAGACCCGCGGCCTGCCGGCTGCGATCATCGAGCAACTGCCGGCGGCGCACCGCCTGCGTATCCCCTTGCGCCCCGGCAACCGCAGTCTCAATCTCTCCAATGCGGTGGCGGTGATCGTCTATGAGGCCTGGCGGCAACAGGATTTCTCAGGAATGCTCTAGTCTGCCGGACGGATCAACGACATTGGCATACAAAAACCTTGCCAATTTCTGCTTCAACGGGGCTAGAATCTACCCAATGGCCACAGAAAACGCGGTTTCATGAAACAGAACCTGGGCTTGAAACTCAGCCAGGGACTGAGCTTGACCCCTGCCTTGCAGCAGGCCATCAAGCTGCTGCAGATGTCCACGCTGGATCTTCAGCAGGAGATCCAGGAAGCGCTGGACAGCAATATGATGCTGGAACGCGAAGAGGGCGAGGCGGGGCCGGACTTCGAGCCCGAACGCCCGGAGTCCGCCACCGCGGCCGAAGAGCACGGACCGAGCGAAGCCACCGACAACATCCCCGAAGACCCGCCGCTGGACTACGAATGGAGCGACGTGTTCGGCTCCGGCGACCGGGAAAACGATCAGGCCCTGTATGACTTCCGTCAGGCCAACATCCACACCGCTTTAGACCTGCGCGAGCATTTGCGCGAACAAGCTGCACTGGAGCACTTCGAGTCGGGCCAGCATCTGGCCATGGAATACCTGATTGATGCGCTGGATGAGCGGGGTTTTCTGCCCGATTGGCCAGACCTGGCTCCCCAGATAGCCAGTGACTGCAATTTGCCGCTGGAGGAGGTGGACGCCTTGCGTCGGCATTTGCACGACTGGGACCCCAGCGGCGTCGGCGCGCAGGATTTGCGTGAATGTCTGCTGATCCAGCTGGCTCAGCTCCCAGCCGAACCCGCCTGCGAGCTGGCGCAGGCGCTGATCCGGGATCATCTGGAAACCCTGGCCCAGTTGCCGAAACCCAAACTGCGGCAGAAACTGGCCTGCGACGAAACCGAACTGGACCAGGCGCTGGGTCTGATCCGTCAGCTGAATCCTGACCCCGGCGCGGCCTTCTCTCCCCACGAACAGCATTATGTGGCGCCCGATGTGTATGTCCGCAAGCAGGAAGGCCGCTGGACCGCCAGCATCAACCCCGGCATCACGCCGAAATTGCGCATCAATGACAGCTATCAAGAACTGGTTCGGCGGGCCGATAACAGTCCTGATCAGCTGTTGCTGAAACAGCATCTTCAGGAAGCACGGTATTTTCTGCACAGTTTGAAGAGTCGCAACGAAACTCTGCTGCGGGTCGCCCAGGAAATAGTTGATCGCCAGCGCGCTTTCCTGGAGTATGGACCCGAGGCGATGAGACCGCTGGTGCTGCGCGACATTGCCGGCCAGCTCGGGATACACGAATCCACCGTATCCCGCGCGACCGCGCATAAGTACATGCACACGCCCCGTGGGCTTTTCGAGCTCAAGTATTTTTTTTCCAGTGCCGTGAGCACGGCGGAAGGAGGAAGCTGCTCAGCGACTGCGATCCAGGCCATGATCCGCAGGCTCGTCAACGAGGAATCTCCGCTTAAGCCCTTGAGTGACAGTCGATTGACCCAATTGTTGATTGACGAGGGGATACAGGTAGCAAGGCGAACCGTCGCCAAGTACCGGGAAGGCATGAGCATTCCTCCCTCACACGAGCGCAAACGCATGGCTTAAAACTGCCGTAATGCGGCGCCAATCGGCTCGGTGCCACATTGCGGATTTTGTCTCGATACAGGAGAGCAATATGAATCTGAATATCACCGGTCATCACGTCGATCTCACCCCGCCCTTACGCTCGTTTGTCCAGAACAAACTCCAGCGAATAGAGCGACATTTCGAAAACCTGATCGACGCGAATGTCATTCTCACGGTGGAAAAGGTCAGACATAGAGCAGAAGCAACGCTGCATGCCCGAGGTGCCAATATTCACGCTCAGGCAGAGGCCGAAAACATGTACGCAGCGGTCGACAAATTGATCGACAAATTGGATCGGCAAACCTGTAAACACAAGGAAAAGCACACCGATCACCACTCGCGCGAAGGCTTGCGCGCCAATGCGGAGTTGTTGCAATAGCCTCATCATGATCAGCTCGGCTTGAACCCGGGCGGTGGACATCGCAAGCTGTCCACCGCCTTTTTTGTGCATGCCTGACGGACAGCGAACCGCCGCCGGCCCGCCTGGGTCGCAGGATCCGCCCCCGGACCGACCGGGTAATGGCAAAATAGGCGGCATTCGCCCCCCATGTCCAGCTTGAAGGAAATTTCGATGAATCTTGCCGAGTACCTCAAACCCAGCGCCGTCGTAATCAATAGCGATATCACAAGCAAAAAGCGCGCACTGGAGGAAATCAGCCGGTTACTGACCGTGCACGGGGAATATGTGGCGGAAAAGGACGTGTTCACCAGTCTGATCAATCGCGAAAAGCTCGGCAGCACGGGTTTGGGCGCCGGGGTGGCGATCCCGCATGGGCGGCTTAAAGGCCTGGATCACGCGGTTGCCGCTTTCATCAAACTGAATCAGGCCATTGACTACGATGCGGCCGACGGCAAAGGTGTAGATCTGATCCTGGGACTGCTCGTGCCCAAGGAAGCCACCTCGGAACACCTGGAAATCTTGGCAAAGATCGCCGAAATGTTTCAGGATGAAGACCAGCTGAAGGCCCTGCGTGAATCCACTGACAATCAGGCTTTGCATGAATTACTCACCCGCTACAGATCTGCCTGAGGCATGAGCGAAACCAGCATTCACGGTGTCCTGATCCAGGTTCAGGCGTGCGGGGTGCTGATCACCGGCCCCGCCGGCTCCGGCAAGAGCCAGCTCGGCCTGGAATTGCTCAGCCGCGGCCATCGGTTCATCGCCGATGATGTGATTGATCTGAGCCTGCGCGACGAGCTTGTGCATGGCCAGGGGGTGGATGAAAGCGGCGACTATCTGGCGCTGCGCTGCGGGGTCGTGGTCAATGTGGCGCGACAGTTCGGCCCTCAGGCAGTGCTCGCGCACTGTCCGATCGCGCTGGTCGTCAGCCCCGGGCCGGCCCTGACACCCTTTGCCGCGCCACCCCGTACCCGGCTGCTGGAACGCAGCCTGCCGCAGCACTTTCTGCACACCCTGCCAGGTTCGGCGATCTGTGTGGAAGCCCTGGCCCAGGCCTGGCTCGATGCGCAATCCGGCTATAACGCCGCGCAGGAACTGGCCGACCGGCAGGCGGCGCGCCTGAGCGATGCACAAGGTGCCTGAGTCGCACCAGGAGCTGCTGATCGTCAGCGGCCTGTCCGGTGCGGGTAAAAGCATCGTGCTGGATATGCTCGAAGACCTGAACTATTACTGCATCGACAATCTGCCGCTGAGCCTGCTCGGCACCCTGCATCCCCAGGCCCTGGCCAAGACCGATCTGCGCTGCAATCGCCTGGCCATAGGCATCGATGCCCGCACCGGTGGACACATTGACCAGGTGCCGGAGATGCTGCGCACCTTGCGCAGCGCCAACCCCGGATTTTCGACCCGGGTCGTGTTCCTGCATGCCGACGCCGATGTCCTGCTACAGCGCTTTTCGGAAACACGGCGCAAGCATCCCTTGACGAATCTTCAGACCAGCCTGGAGGACGCGCTGGCCGCCGAACGCACCTTGCTGGAGCCGATTGCGAGCATCGCTGACTTCACCCTGGACACCACCCACACCAATCTGCACGAGTTGCGCGAACTGGTGCGCAGCAACCTGGCGGCGGCAGCCAGCCATCAGATGATGGTGCAACTGCAATCTTTCGGCTTCAAGCATGGCGTGCCCGATGGTGTCGATCTGGTCTTCGACGTGCGCTGTCTGCCCAATCCCCATTGGCAAAAAGATCTGCGTGCCCTGACCGGCCGCGACAAGGCCTTGGGAGACTGGCTGATCCAGCAACCCGGCGTGGCCGACATGCTCCAGGATATCCACCAGTTTCTGGAACGCTGGCTGCCGGCGTATCAGCAACAGAACCGCAACTACCTTACCGTCGCCATCGGCTGCACCGGGGGACAGCACCGTTCGGTCTTTCTGGTGGAGCAGCTGGCGCAGCAGTTACAGCACTCGGATCGCATGATCCTGGTTCGCCACACGGAAATTCGATGAGCTTGATCTTCACCCACCCCCAGTCGGAGCACGCATGACCACGGCGGTGCTATTAATCACCCACGGCCGGCTCAGCCAGCATTTCGTGGAAACCCTGACCGAAATGCTCGATGGCAAGCTCAGCCTGCCGGTCGAAGTGCTGGAAGTGCGTACCGTCCTCGACCCCGAGCTGCTGATTCGGCAGGGCGAAAGAATCGTGGAGCGACTGGATCAAGGAGATGGGGTGCTGATCCTGACCGACGCCTTCGGCTCGACTCCCAGCAATATCGCCAACCGCATCGCGAAAGACCGGGAGAGCTGCCGCGTCGTGGCTGGCTTGAATCTGCCCATGCTGATCAAGGTGTTCAACTACCCGGCGCTCAAACTCGAGGCATTGGCCCAGGCCGCGGTTCAAGGGGGTCAGCGCGGCGTGATTCTGTGCCAAGGAGATGCATCATGAGTTCGAGCACACCACTGGAACGCGAGCTGACCATCGTGAACAAGCTGGGTCTGCATGCGCGGGCGGCAGCGAAACTGGTGACCCTGGCCTCCAGCTTTGAATCGGACATCAAGCTGCGCAAGGGCAGCCGCCATGTCAATGGTAAGAGCATCATGGGCATCCTGATGCTGGCGGCAGCGCAAGGCTCGCAGATTCTGGTCAGTGCCCAGGGCGTGGACGCCGGCGAGGCACTGGATGAAATCGCCAGCCTGATCGCCAACCGCTTTGGCGAAGACGCGTGAAGCCAGACTCGATGCCTGAGCGGGAGCGTGGCGATGCCCGTGATTAGGAGCGAGCTGCTGCAAGGCATCGGCGTTTCGCGCGGGATCGCCATCGGCCGGGTCCAGAAACTCCATGGCGACGATCTGGACGTGCCGGAACGCCGGTTGCTGGACGAGGAAATCGAGGACGAGTGCGAGCGCTACAGCGTCGCCCGACAAAAAGCCAAATTGCAGTTGCGCAGTATTCGAGGGCGGATTCCGGCGGACACGCCACGCGAAATCGCCTCGTTCATCGACACGCATTTATTGATGCTGGATGACCGCACCCTGTCCGACGCCGTCACCGACATCATCCGCAGCGACAAATGCAACGCAGAATCCGCGCTGCGTCAGCAGTGCATCAACCTGGTCACCGTGTTCGAGGAAATGGACGACGCCTACCTGCGCAGCCGGCGCGATGACGTCGAAAACGTAGTCGTGCGCATTCAGCGCATCCTGCTCAAGGGGGAAAAATCCCTGGATGTTCCGGTGCAGGCCGAACCGACCGTCGTGGTGGCCGATGACATCACGCCGGCGGACGTGATCCTGCTGAATCAGCAGGGCGTGGCGGGGTTCATCACCGAATACGGCGGCCCCCTGTCACACACCGCCATTCTGGCCCGTAGCCTGGGCATTCCGGCCATCGTCGGCGTCCATCATGCGCGCCGCCAGGTCAACGATGGCGACGAAATTCTCATCGATGGTCGTGATGGTTCGGCGGTTGGCCGACCCAGCATGGCCGAAAAGACCGAATACCTCGAGCGCCAGGAGGCCGAAACCCGATTCCGGCAGATGCTGGAACAACTGCGCGATGTGCCTTCCGTCACCGCCGATGGTCAGGAAATCCAGCTGCTGTGCAATATCGAACTGCCTGCCGACACCGCCCATGCCCATGGCGTGGGCGCCGCCGGGGTGGGCCTGTATCGCACCGAGTTCCTGTACATGAACCGCAGCGATTCTCCGGACGAAGAAGAGCAGTATCAGGCCTATGTGAATGTCATTCAGGCCGTGTCCGGTCCAATCACGATCCGCACCCTGGACCTGGGCGCCGACAAACAGGTGGATTCCGGCCGGGCCCAGGGACCCACGCCGAATAATCCGGCCCTGGGCCTGCGCGCGATTCGTCTGTGCCTCAAGGACGAAGCCATGTTTCGGGTGCAATTGCGCGCCCTGCTGCGCGCTTCCGCGCATGGCCCGGTCAGGATCATGCTGCCGATGATCTCCAACCTGGACGAACTGCTCAGAACCCGGGCGATGATCGAGGATGTCAAACAGGAGTTGCGCCAGGAAGGCCGGGCGTTTGACCCCGAACTTCCGGTCGGGGCGATGATCGAAGTGCCGGCCGCCGCCCTGGCCGCGCCGATGCTGGCCCAGCACGCCGATTTTTTTTCCATCGGCACCAATGACCTGATTCAATACACCCTGGCCATCGACCGTGTGGATGACGAGGTCAACTACCTTTATGACCCCTTGCATCCGGCGGTCTTGCAACTGATCTATATCACCATCGACGCCGGTCGGCGCTACGGCATTCCGGTTTCGATGTGCGGTGAAATGGCCGGTGACACCCGCTACACCCGGCTGCTGCTGGCCCTGGGACTCACGGCATTTTCGATGCACCCATCCAGTGTGCTGGAGGTCAAGAAACTGGTCCGGGAGTCCAATCTGGCGGCGCTGCGCGCCACCGGTCAGAAACTGATCGACACCCATGAACCGGCCGAGGTCCAGGCCTTGATCGAGGAGCTTGCGGGCCTGTCATCGGCTGACCGATAAATCTGCAAGCGCCCCGGCCCGATGTCCGCACTGCTCGGCCCAGAAGGCTCGAGCCAGCCGCATCGATGCAACTTGATCGCGGCGCAAACATGGACAAAGCACCCGGCCCCGTGGCACCTTAGACGGGTTATCTTCGCCCGCTTCATGCTGCGTGGCGAATCAGTTATTCATCAGCCAAAATTGGGGGGACATTGCATGGGGACAGCGATGGAAGATCAGACGCCACTGGGGCGACTGTACTATTGGGAAGAAACCAGCCCGGACCGGGTGCATTTCACCCAGCCTTTTGATCAGGGCCAGGTGGTGGAATACACCTGGAAAGAGATCATGCAGCAGGTTCGCAGCATGGCGGCTCACCTCAAGTCGCTGGACATTCCACCGAACTCGCAAATCGCTCTGATCGGCAAGAACACCGCTCACTGGATGATGGCGGACTGGGCCATCTGGATGGCCGGGCACTGCACCGTCCCGATCTACCCGACGCTCAATGCCGACACGGTGCAATATATTCTTGACCACAGCGATTCCAAGCTGCTGTTCGTCGGCAAACTGGATGAATGGGATGAGATGAAGCCGGGCGTACCGGCCGATATGCCGCAGATCGCCCTGCCCCTGGCCCCGGAGAATGTCGAGGGGGCGCAGTGGGACACGATCGTCAGCGAAACCAAACCGCTGGAAGGCAAGCCGGATCGCGAGATGGACGAGATGGCCACCATCGTCTACACCTCCGGCAGCACCGGCCAGCCCAAGGGCGTGATGCATAACTTCAATGCGTTCCGGGTGTGCGGCACCAGCATGGTCGACATCATGAAGATCGGCGGCACCCCGGTTAGCGAGGACGATCGCCTGCTGTCCTACCTGCCCCTGGCCCACGTGTTCGAGCGCATCTGCGTGGAGAATCTCTCGGTCTATTTCGGCTGCCACGTGTTCTTCAACGATTCCCTGGAAACCTTTGTCAAGGACTTGCGCCGGGCCCGCCCGACCATATTCTTCTCGGTACCGCGGCTCTGGACCAAGTTCCAGGTCGGCGTGTTCGCCAAGCTGCCGAAGAAGAAACAGGACATCCTGTTCAAGATTCCGTTCCTGTCCAAGAAGGTCAAGCGGCAGATTCTGGAACAGCTGGGCCTGGAAAATGTCCGCTTCGCGGGCACGGGTTCCGCACCGCTGCCGGCCGACACCATCAACTGGTACCACACTTTGGGCATGGAACTGCTTGAAGGCTACGGCATGAGCGAAAACCTGGCGTATTCGCATTTCAACAAGCCCGGCGATGCCAAGATCGGCTATGTCGGCACCTCCAATCCCGGTGTGATCACCCGCATCGCCGAGAACGGCGAGATTCTGGTGAAAAGCCCGGCGGACATGATGGGCTACTACAAGGAGCCGGATAAGACCAAGGAAACCTTCACCGAAGATGACTTCCTGAAAACCGGCGACATGGGGGCCGTGGACGCCGAAGGCCGGCTGAAGATCACCGGCCGGGTCAAGGAACTGTTCAAGATCAGCAAGGGCAAGTACGTGGCCCCGGCACCGATCGAAAACAAGCTGGTCAGCCACCCCAAGATCGAGGCCGTGTGTGTCGGCGGCTCCAATCAGGCGGCCACTTTTGCCCAGATCATGCTCGCCGAAGACGTCAGCAAGGCCGCAGCCAGCAGCGCCGAGGTCCGCGCGGAACTGGAAAAAGACATTGCCGATCTGCTCGAGCAGGTCAATCAGACCCTGGACCATCACGAGCGCATGCAATTTGCGGTAATCGTCAAGGACCAATGGGGCATTGAAAACGGTTTCCTGACTCCGACGATGAAGATCAAACGCAACATCGTCGAGCAGCACTACGAACCGAAGATCGACAGCTGGTTCAAGGCCAAACGCAGGGTCATTTGGGACAGCTGAGCGAAATCAACCGCATCCGCCGGCACGTCCGGCGGATGCGTTTTTCACGGATGGGCGGCGGCATGCAGATCAACACAAACCTACTTCACTGGGCAGCCATTTCGACCACGAGCCTGCTTCTGGCCTGTAGCGCGAATGGCGGACCTGCCGATCCGCCCGCCCCAGTACCGCCCCCCCAGGGCGAGAAACTCACCGTGGTGGTTCTGGTCATCGACAGCCTGATGCCCAGCGACACGCTCAGCATGCCCAATCTGCAGGATTTGATCGCGCAGGGAACCGTATACGAAGAAAGTCGGGCGATGTTTTCGGCCGAAACCATCCCCAATCACGTCGCGATGATGACCGGCGTGGCCCCGGACCGTAACGGCATACCGACGAATAATTTCTGGGACCGGGATGTCTTCCCCGATGCGCCTCAGGATGAGAACATCTCCAAGCCCAAGGAACTGACCGCCAACACCCTGTTTACCTGGATCCGCCAGCAGTGCCCGAATATCACCACCGGCGCGACGCTGTCCAAACGCTACCTGTTCGAAATGTTCTGTGGCGATCAGCCGGCGGAAGCCGACGACCTGGTCTGCGCCGAACTGAGCTATCCGCAGAATGACAACCCGTCGGTACGCAATGTGCAGCCCGACAACTACTGGGATCCGACCGGCGATGAGTTGTACATCCCCGACCCCGGCGGTCTGACCATCGATGTGGCCACGATGAATCAGGCCCTGAGCATGCTCGAAACCAGCGACTTCCTGTTCATCAACCTGGGCGATGTCGACCGCGCCGCCCACGCCGCCGGCGAGATCACCCGGGTTGGCGTCACCATCGACACCGACCTGCAAGTCGGTCGCCTGGTCACCGCGCTGCAGGATGCCGGCCGCTGGGACAACACCGTGATGATCGTGGTCAGCGATCACGGCATGGATTTTTCAACCCTGGGCGCGGATGCGATCAGTGTCACCCCCACCCTCGAGGCCCTGGCGGCCTGTGGCTATGCGCCGATGCTGGCGATCGACAACGGTGGCACCGACAACATTTACGTGACCGACCTGAGCGCCAGCCCAGCCGATAAACAGGCGGCCCTGCGCGCGGCGCGGACCTGTCTGGTGTCACCGCTGAGTGCCGAATGCGCCGCGATCGAGGCCACTTGCGGCAGCCTCGCCCCTTCGGTGACTGCGATCATTCCGGTGGCCGAGCCGATCATCGCCGGCTGGTACACCGAAGTCGATCCGCTGGATCCGGCCGGCACCATGCCAAACAGCATCATGTCCGCCCATCCCAATCTGGGCGATCTGGTGCTGGTAGCCAATGACGGCCTGAAGTTCTCCGAACCCGACCCCTCCGGCAACCCGATCCCCGGCAATCACGGCCATCTCGAAACCGTGCACAATTTCATGCTGCTCACCGGTGGCTCGCCACTGGTCAAGCCCGGACAATCCATAGCGCCATCGATGGCTGATCCCGGTCCGCTGGAGCGTCTGGCGGAACAGTCGGAAAACATCGATGTCGCGCCCACCGTCGCCTGGCTGCTGGGCCTGAATCTGGCGCCCGGACAGTTTCCGGACGGCGAAGGTTTCGATGGCCGGGTGCTGAACGAAGCCCTGGTGGCGTTTGACGCCGCAACCAACCCGCCCGCACCGACCAGCTGCGGCGTCCTTCCCGACAGCCCGCTTTGATCCTGGCCGGGAGCCGGGGCCACGCCAGCCGGAAGCGGGAACGCCCGAATCAGGACGGGCAACAATCGACGCCCAATTAACCCGCCCCGGTATCGCACAGCCTCTGGTCGAACGCTTGCTACGGAACGCACTTTGCAAACTTCAATGAACGACTTTCAACCGGAATCCGCGATGAGCAGAATGATGATCTGGACCACGCTTGGCGTCTGCGCCTTGCTGAGCGCTTGCGACTTCAACGGCGGACGCGGCGACGCCCAGCAGACCACGGAAGCGAAGTTTCGCGCCGACGTTGTGCGCACCGAATACGGCATTCCGCATATCACCGCCGAGGATTTCGGCAGCTTTGGCTACGGCTAGGGTTATGTACACGCCGAGGACAATCTGTGCGTCCTGGCCGAAGACCTGATGACCATTCGTGGCGAGCGCGCCGAGTATTTCGGTCGCGAGGGCCAGTATGAAATCGTCGCCAACGGCTC
>JBFJVB010000014.1:0-38923 GCA_041624435.1 Oceanococcus sp.
GCGTCGGCCAGATCGGCGCGTCCGGCCAGGGGGCGGGCTTCCATCAGATTCGTGACCACCGTGATGTCGGCCGCCGCCTCCTCGGCACATTCGGCCGGCGAACGCACACTGTGGCCAACTTCCAGTCCCATATCCCAGGCGAAAGTGACGAAGCTGCTGAGCCCCGCCTCGATGTCATCCAGACGGCCGGCTTCGTAGAGAATCAGCAAGTCGATATCGGAGCGAGGCAGCAATTCGCTGCGCCCGTAGCCACCGACCGCCATCAAGGCCGCGGGCGCGTCCGCGGGAAGCCGCTTGAGCCAGGCGCTCCGAAGCATCTGATCAACCGTGGCGGTCCACGCCGCAATGAGTTCGCTGGCTGCGGTGCCGCTGCGGAAGGCCTTGAATTGCGCTTCGCGGACGTCGTTGAGTATGTCCCGCCAGCGGGCCGCATCATCGGGAAGCGCGTCCAGCTGGTTCTGCAGTTCAAGCGAACTGGGCTCATGCGGTTCTGGCGTGGCGGTCATGGTCACGCGGCTCCTGGCGAGCTGGTCAGAATTTCATGGCCGGTTTCGGTGACCAGCACGGTGTGTTCCCACTGCGCCGACAGGGAGCGATCACGGGTGACCACGGTCCAGTCGTCGCTCAACAGCTTTACTTCTTTGCGTCCGGTATTGATCATCGGCTCAATCGTGAAGGTCATGCCGGGTTCCAGGGTGACCCCGGTGCCGGGTTTGCCGTAGTGCAGCACTTGCGGATCCTCATGGAATTCGCGACCAATGCCATGGCCGCAGTATTCGCGGACCACGGAAAACCCCGCGTTTTCCGCCAGGGTCTGGATGGCGTGTCCGATATCACCAAGCTGGACGCCTGGCCTGACCATTTCAATGCCGACGTGCATCGCCTGTAGCGCGGTCTCGCAAATGCGCCGGGCCATGACCGAGGCGTCCCCGACCACGAACATGCGGCTGGTGTCGCCATGGAAGCCATCTTTGATCACGGTGACGTCGATATTGATGATGTCGCCGCGCTTCAATTTCTTCGGGCCGGGTATGCCATGGCACACCACATGATTGATCGAAGTGCAGATCGACTTGGGAAAGCCATGATAGTTGAGCGGTGCCGGAATGGCTTGTTGCTCGGTGACGATGTACTCATGACAGATCGCATTGAGTTCGTCCGTGCTCACGCCGGCCTTGACGTGAGGCGTGATCATGTCCAGAACTTCCGAGGCGAGGCGGCCCGCGGTGCGCATCAGAGCGATTTCGTCGGGTGTTTTTATGCTGATCGGCATGGCAAGCTGAAAACCTATCTCGGGTGGGTGGCAGCGTGGGCTTGCCGCCCCGGGTGGCGAGTCAACCGCATATCATCGCAGAAACCCGGCTCAGGCTACAGTCCGGGGGTGTTCCGTCCCGCTGGATGGTTGCCAAATGCCGGGTGTTCGGGGCCCCGTGACGCGTGCCGGCTGACCGGCTGCGGTTCCTGCCCCGGCACGTCTGCAATCGATGCGCGACGGAAACGGGATCAAGCCGGACTGCGTTGCTGTCCGATTCGGCCAGCTTGCGGTTTGTTGGCGGGCGGTCAATATGCTATAAAGCGCGCCCCGCTCAGGTTATCGGGCTTTCGCATGCTCCGCTTTCGGAACATGCACGAGTCCCGAATACGCCTGATCAAGCGGAAATTCGCACATCTGTCATAACCGTATTCGGGGGTCCTGTTATCAGGCCGGAGCGGGGCAGGTGGAGGCTTAACCCCATTTGGAGTCAATCATGACGCAAGTCACCATGCGCCAGCTGTTGGAGGCTGGAGTACATTTCGGGCATCGGACCCGTTACTGGAATCCGCACATGGCACCGTATATTTTCGGTGCGCGGAATCGAATTCACATCATCAATCTTGAGCAGACGCTGCCGTTGCTCAAAGATGCCTACAATTTCGCCAGCCGGGTCGCTGCCGATGGCGGGCGCATCCTGTTCGTGGGCACCAAGCGTGCCGCGCATGACGTGGTGCAGTCGGAAGCCGAGCGCTGCGAGATGCCTTACGTCAATCATCGCTGGCTGGGCGGCATGCTGACCAATTTCAAGACGGTCAAGCAATCGATCAGCCGGATGGAAGACCTGGAGAACAAGGTCGGCGAAGCGGCCACGGTCAAATTGTCCAAGAAAGAAGCCCTGACGCTGCAGCGTGAATACGACAAGCTGCATAAGAGCCTGCAGGGAATTCGGAACATGAACTCGCTGCCGGATGCGCTGTTCGTCATCGATGTGGGCTATGAAAGCATCGCGATCAAGGAAGCCAGGAAACTGGGTATTCCGGTTATTGCCGTGGTGGATACCAACAACTCTCCGGCAGGAATCGATCGGGTGATTCCGGGCAACGATGACGCGACTCGCGCCATCACCGTCTACACCAAGGCCATTGCCGATGCCGTGCTGGCCGGACGTGGTTCGGTAACGACGGCAAAGGCAAAAGAAGCCTTTGAGGATGCGCCGGAAGCGCCGGCCGAGCCTGCTGGCGAAGCGGAGGTTAAATAATCGATGGCCATATCAGCAGCATTGGTAAAAGAACTGCGTGAGCGCTCCGGCGCCGCGATGATGGACTGCAAGCGGGCTCTGGAAGCCACCGCAGGTGATGTCGACGCCGCCCTGGAAAAAATGCGTAAAGACGGGCAGGCCAAGGCCGACAAGAAAGCCGGTCGAGTTGCCGCGGAAGGCGTGCTGGCGGTTGCGACCAGCGCGGATGGCAAGCAGGCGGTGATGGTGGAGTACAACTGCGAAACCGACTTCGTCTCCAAAGGCGAACCGTTTCAGGCGCTGGCTCAGACTGCTGCGCAGACCGCGCTGGCGACGGGCCTGACCGACGCCGAGGCGCTGCTGCAGCAGCAGGCAAACGGTGAAACGCTGGACGAAACCCGGCGTAATCTGATCGTCAAGCTGGGCGAGAACATGAGCTTGCGGCGGGTGCTGTCGGTCAGCAGTGCCGGCGCTGTGCATTGTTATCTGCACGGCAGTCGCATCGGCGTGCTGGTGGCTCTGGAAGGCGGGGATGAAACCCTGGGCAAGGACGTGGCCATGCACATCGCAGCCAGTTCGCCGCAGTATGTCAGCGCCGACGACGTGCCTGAAGATCAGCGGGTCAAAGAGCGCGAAATTCTGATCGCGCAGGCCGAAGGCAGTGGCAAGCCGCGTGAGATCATCGAAAAAATGGTCGAAGGGCGTCTGCGCAAATATCTCCAGGAGATCACCCTGTACGGTCAGCCGTTCGTCAAGGATCCCGACACCAGTGTCGAGAAACTGTTGAAGGCTGCCGGCGCCAAGGTCACCGCGTTCGTGCGCGTTGAAGTGGGCGAGGGTATCGAAAAGGAAGAAAGCAACTTCGCCGACGAAGTGGCGGCGCAGGCCAAGGAAGCCACCGGCGGCTAGTGCGCCAGCCGGCCCGCCGTGCCATTTTGCGGTTAAATCAGCGATAATATTCAAGGCCCCGGTTACGGGGCCTTTTTTCAGGTGCCCGCTTCGATGACTGATACAGACCTACGCTATAAAAGAATTCTGCTGAAGCTGAGCGGGGAGGCCCTGATGGGCAGCGCCGACTATGGTATTTCGCCGACCATCATGAACGCCCTGGCCGTGGAAATCGGTGATCTGGTGGCGGCCGGGTGTGAGGTGGCCATCGTCGTCGGCGGCGGCAATATCTTCCGTGGCGCGGGCCTCGCGGGCGCCGGGATGGATCGGGTGACCGGTGACCATATGGGCATGCTGGCCACGGTCATGAACAGCCTGGCGATGCAGGATGCCTTGGAGCAGCATGGGCATTTCTGTCGGGTGATGTCCGCCGTGCGCATCAATCAGGTCTGCGAGGATTACATCCGCCGCAAAGCGGTTCGCCACCTGGAGAAGGGACGCATCGTGATCTTTGCCTCGGGCACCGGCAATCCTTTCTTTACCACCGACTCCGCGGCAGCCCTCAGAGCGATCGAGATCAACGCCGACCTGTTGCTCAAGGCAACCAAGGTGGATGGCATTTATGATGCCGACCCGGCGACGGTTCCGGAGGCCAGGCGCTATGATCGGCTGAGCTACGATGAAGTGCTGGACCGGCGCCTGGCGGTGATGGATCAAACGGCGATTGTGCTGTGTCGGGATCACCTGATGCCGCTGTGTGTCTATGACATGGGCAAGGCGGGCAATCTGATGAAAATACTGCGGGGTGACACCGCCATCGGCACCTGGGTAGACAATGGAGAGTTGGCGTGATTGAAGATGTCAAAGCTGATGCTGAAGCGCGGATGAAGAAAAGCATCGAGGCATTGCGGGGGAATCTGGCCAAGCTGCGTACCGGGCGTGCGCACCCGAGCCTGCTGGACCACATCATGGTCGATTACTACGGCAACGAAGTGCCGATGAGTCAGTGTGCCAATGTGATGGCTGAAGATGCGCGCAGCCTGGCGATCACGCCCTGGGAAAAAGACATGGTGGGCAAGATCGAGAAAGCCATCATGACCTCGGATCTGGGTCTGAATCCCACCACCGCAGGTCCGGTGATCCGGATTTTTCTGCCGCCGCTCACCGAGGAACGCCGCCGCGATCTGGCCAAGGTGATGCGCGGTGAAGGTGAAAGTGCGCGGATTTCCATCCGTAATATTCGGCGTGACGCCAATCAGGATCTGAAAGACCTGGTCAAGGAAAAATTGATCAGCGAAGACGATGAACGCCGCGGTGAGCAAGTGGTGCAGAAACTCACCGACAAATACGTCGCTGAAGTTGAAGTCCTGCTGGATGCAAAAGAACGCGAGATCATGTCGATTTAATCGGCACTTCGCATGCAGCCCAACTCAAGCACCGCAGCGCACAAACCCCGGCACATCGCCATCATCATGGATGGCAACGGCCGCTGGGCCAAGAAGCGCGCCATGCCGCGGACCATGGGACATCGTGCCGGCGGCAAGGTGGCTCGCAAGATCATCGAAGCCTGTGATGAACGCGGCATCGAGTGCCTGACCCTGTTCGCGTTCAGTGCGGAAAACTGGGGGCGGCCCGAGCAGGAAGTCGGCGTCCTGATGGATCTGTTTCTCAGCACGCTGCGCGAGCGGATGAGCGAATTCCAGCAGCGTGGCGCGCGCTTGCGGTTCATCGGCGATCGCAAGGATTTCGCCGAGCCGCTGCGCGCGGAGATGCACCGCGCAGAAGAGCAATCCAGACACAACACCGGTCTGCAATTGAATGTGGCGGTCGGTTATGGCGGTCAGCAGGACATCACCACGGTCGCCCGGCGCCTGGCGGAGCAGGTCCAGGCGGGTGAGTTGCGGCCTGAGGAGATCACCCAGGAGCGCGTCTCGCGGTGTCTTGACCTGGGGGATTTGCCTGCGCCGGATCTGTTTATCCGTACCGGCGGCGAATTGCGCATCAGCAATTTTCTGCTCTGGCAGCTGGCTTATACCGAACTGTATTTCACCGATACGCTGTGGCCGGATTTCGATCCGGCAGCCTTGGACCGGGCCATCGCCTGGTACGCTTCGCGAGACCGCCGTTTTGGCGGACTTTCCCAGAATCAGGAGTAAGTCGTGCTCTTGCAACGAGTGATTACCGCGCTGATTTTGGTGCCCCTGGTGATTGTCGCCATCTGGTATCTGCCCACCTCGGGGCTGGCCCTGATCATGGGCTTCCTGGTGCTGGTGTGCGCCTGGGAATGGAGTCTGTTCGTGCCCCTGGCCGGGGCCGGACGGGTGCTCTATACCGGATCGGTCGCCGTGCTGCTGCTGCTGGCGCATCCGCGGCTCTGGGGCGAAGCCATCGGCGCCCCGGTCCTGGCGATCGGTGTGCTGTGGTGGTTGGCGGCGGCGATCTGGTTACGGCTGTATCCCGGGGGCTTTGGTGCCGGGCGGCCGGTGCCGGTGGTACGCGGCCTGATGGGCTTGTGCGCGGCGCTGCCCTGCTATGTCGCGGTCTGGCAGCTGCATACCCTGGAGCAGGGGCGCTGGCTGATCTTCCTGCTTCTGGCTCTGGTATGGGCGACCGATACCGGTGGCTATTTTGCGGGCAAGCGCTTCGGGCGGCGGAAACTGGCGCCCCAGATCAGCCCCAACAAGACCTGGGAAGGCTTGTTCGGCGGAGTGGCGCTGGCCGCTGTGCTGGCCGGGCTGGCTGGCGGTTTCATCTTTGCCCAGTCGGCCTGGGTTCATTTCATGATTCTGGGTCTGAGCGTATCGCTGATTTCGGTCGTGGGCGACTTGACGATCAGCATGTTCAAGCGGCAGACCGGCATCAAGGACACGGGACGCTTGTTTCCGGGGCACGGCGGCGCCCTGGACCGGCTGGACAGTCTGCTCTCTGCCGCTCCGGTCATGCTGGTCGCTTATCTGGCCATGAATCGGATGTTCTGATGCAGCAGCTGGTTATTCTCGGCGCGACCGGAACCATTGGTCAGAATACGCTGGATGTCGTCGCGCGGCATCCTGAAACCCTCCAGGTTCTGGGGGTATCCGCCCATACGGACGATGCCGGTCTGTTTGCGATCTGCGTTGAGCATCGGGTGCAATATGCCGCCCTGGCTGATCCGACGGCTGCGGGGCGTCTGACCGAGCGTCTGCGCGCT
This sequence comes from Oceanococcus sp., assembly GCA_041624435.1. Lineage (GTDB taxonomy): Bacteria > Pseudomonadota > Gammaproteobacteria > Nevskiales > Oceanococcaceae > Oceanococcus. The sequence goes on from JBFJVB010000014.1 coordinate 6,571, forward strand.
GCGGGCGTGAGCACCGAGGTGTTCGCCGGGGTGGACGGCTTGTGTGAGCTGGCCGCGCTCGGTGAGGCCACGACGGTGATGGCGGCGGTTGTCGGCGCTGCGGGCCTGATGCCCACACTGGCCGCCGTGGCGGCTGGCAAGCGGGTGTTGCTGGCGACCAAGGAGGCTCTGGTGATGAGCGGGCAGGTGTTCATGGATGCCCTGGCTGCCAGCGCCGCGGAATTGATTCCGATCGATAGTGAGCATAATGCGATTTTTCAGTGTCTACCTGCTGGCAGTCACTGTGGTCAGACCCCGCGTGGGGTTCGCCGCCTGATACTGACCGCTTCCGGCGGTCCCTTCAGGCAGCTGCCGATGGAAGCATTTGCAGGCGTGACCCCGGCCCAGGCCGTGGCACATCCGAACTGGACGATGGGTCAGAAGATTTCCGTGGATTCGGCAACAATGATGAACAAGGGCCTGGAATTGGTCGAGGCCGCCTGGTTGTTCGATCTGCCGTCTTCGCGCATCGATGTGTTGCTGCATCCCCAGAGCGTGATCCATTCCCTGGTGGAATATGACGATGCATCATTTCTGGCGCAGATCGGCAGCCCGGATATGCGCATTCCCATCGCCCACGCCCTGGCTTATCCGCAGCGAATCGAATCCGGCGCCGCCTCGGTTGATCTGACCGCCGTGGCCAGGATGGATTTCGAGGTCGCTGATTTGCAGCGTTTCCCCTGTCTGCGGCTGGCGCGCGAATCGCTTGAAGCCGGCGGCACCGCGCCCGCGGTATTGAATGCCGCCAATGAAGTGGCCGTGCAGGCATTTCTGGATGGACGGGCCGGATTCCTGGATATTCCGCGCAGCGTGGCGGATACGCTCGAAGCCATGGATTCGGCGGGTTTGCAGCCGCCGGATGATCTGGAGGCGGTGCTGGCCGCGGATGCCTGGGCGCGGCGCAGTGCCAAAGCGAGCTTGGGATTGCGCGATGTTTGATGTGCTCTGGTCAGCCGGCGCCTTCGTGGTTGCGGTCGGATTTCTGGTGGCCTTCCATGAATGGGGGCACTTCTGGGTGGCCCGTCGCCTGGGCGTCCAGGTCTTGCGTTTTTCGATCGGCTTTGGACCGGTGGTGGCGCGTCGATTCGGTCGGGATGGGGTGGAATATGCGCTATCGGCGATCCCCCTGGGTGGTTACGTCAAGATGCTCGACGAGCGGGAAGGCGAGGTGCCACCCGAGCGGCTGGATCAGGCCTTCAATCGCAAGTCGGTCGGACGGCGCATCGCCATCGTCCTGGCCGGTCCACTGGCCAATTTTCTGTTCGCGATTGTGGCCTACTGGGCGATTTTCGTGCTCGGTCAGGATGGGCTGAAACCGGTGATCGGCGACGTGGCGCCGCAGACCGTCGCCTACCAGAGCGGTTTGCGCGGTGGTGAGGAAATCCTGCGCTTTGACGGGCGCGATGTCCGGGTCTGGGATCAGCTCAGGCCAGCCTTGCTGGACGCGGCTCTGGCGCAGGACGTGGTGCCGGTCGAGGTGCGCCGTGCCAACGGCCAGATCGATGCGCTGGAGATGGATCTGGCGGGAGTCAAGGTCGATCCGCAATACGTGTTCGACGAAATCGGCCTGCAGTTGCCACGCCTGAATTACGCAGCGATTCTCGGCGCCATCGTGCCCGGAGAAGCCGCAGATCGGGCCGGGCTGATTCCCGGCGACCGCATCGTTCAGCTCAATGCAACCCAGATTGAGAGCTGGGAACAAATGCGCGATTGGGTGATGGCCCGTCCCGGCGAGATCGTCCGGGTGGGTTACCTGCGCGACGGCCAGGCTTTGGAGCTGGAACTGGCCCTGGGACTGCATCAGCATGACGGCCGTACGGTGGGCCGGATCGGTGCTGGCGTGGCGGCCCAACCCGAACTGTGGCAGGATTTGCAGGTTCGCTGGCGGTTATCGCCATTGGCGGCGGTTCCTGCGGCGCTGGTCAAGACCGCGGAGATGTCGGCGCTGACTTTGCAGATGCTGCTGCGGATGGTGACGGGCGAGGTATCGGTGCGTAATATCAGCGGCCCGATTCACATCGCTCAGTACGCCGGGGCCACCGCTGCAATCGGTGCCGTGACGTTTCTGAGCTTTCTGGCCGTGATCAGCATCAGTTTGGGCGTGTTGAATCTGTTGCCCATCCCGGTACTGGATGGTGGACATCTGCTGTTCTACCTCATTGAATGGTTGAAAGGCTCGCCCGTTTCCGAACGGGCCCAGTTGATCGGTCAGCAATTTGGCATGGCGGCCTTGCTCAGTTTGATGGGCGTCGCTTTTTATAACGATATTGTGCGTTTGGTGAGCTAGCGGACGCGGTATTCCGCGGCGACGCCATTTGGGTATTCAACGTAGAAGGTAATGAGTTTGTTCAAGCGCTTAGGCCTGTTCGGGGTCCTGATGGTCGTGTGTGGTCTGGTTCAGGCCATTTCGCCGTTTCGCATTGAAGCGATCGAAGCCCAGGGCCTGCAACGCCTGGAATTGGCCACGGTGCTCTCGTATCTGCCGCTGTCCGTGGGAGACGAACTCAACGACGCGAGCAGCCAGCAGGCGCTGCGTGCCCTGTATCAAACCGGCTTGTTTCGCAATGTGGTGATGTTGCGCGAAGGCAATGTGCTGATCGTCCAGGTCGAGGAGCGGCCGGCGATCACCTCCTTCACCATCGACGGCAACGACAAGGTCGGTGGTGATGAGCTGGATAAGGCTCTGGCGGATGCTGGCCTGTCGCAGGGTGAGCTGTTTCGTCAATCCCTGCTGGATCAGGTCAAGCAGGAAATGCAACGGCAGTACTACGCCAACGGTTTCTACGGCGTTTCGATCGAAACCGAGGTGACCGAGCTGGATAACAATCGGGTCAGCATCGCGATCAAGGTTGTGGAAGGCAAGCCTGCCCGGATCCGTTCGATCAATGTGGTCGGCAATTCCGCGTTCGACGATGACACCCTGCTCGGAGCGTTCGAACTGTCGCCCACTGTGGCCTGGAAGTTTTTCCAGTCCAGTGACAAGTATTCCAAGCAGAAGCTGCTCGGTGATCTGGAGGGCCTGAGCTCCTTTTACATGGACCGTGGCTATCTGCGTTTTGATGTGCCCTCGGTCCAGGTTTCGCTCAGCCCGGACAAGAGCGATATCTTCGTGACCATCAACGTGCATGAAGGCCAGCCGTATCTGGTCAAGGACATCAAGTTTTCCGGCGAACTGGTTCTGAACGAGGACTATCTGCGTCGTCTGGTTCTGGTCAAACCGGAGCAGACCTTTTCCCGCAAAGAGGCCACCCAGTCGGCGGAATACATGGAAGGGGCGCTGGCCAACGTCGGTTATGCCTTCGCCAAAGTCAATCCGGTCCCGGAATTCGACGATGAGAGCCAGCAGGTCACGGTCAATTTCGCGATTCTCCCCGGCAAGCGCACCTATGTACGCAACATCATTTTTTCAGGCAACCTGAAAACCAATGACGAGACCTTGCGGCGGGAAATGCGCCAGCTGGAAGGCGCGGTCTTCTCCCGCGCGCAGGTGGAACGCTCGCGAACCCGTATCGCCCGTCTGGCCTTCATCCAGTCGGCCGAAGTGGATACCGTGCCGGTGCCCGGCGTGGATGATCTGGTCGATATCAGCTTTAAAGTCGAGGAACGGCCGCCCGGTTCAATTCAGTTCGGTATCGGTTTTTCCGGTGCGCAAGGCTTCCTGATCAACGGCAGCCTCACCCACACCAATTTCCTGGGCACCGGTAACCGGGTTGCTCTGGAGATCGAGAACAATCAGATCTCCGATACCCTGAGCGTCAACTGGACCGATCCCTATGCCACCGAAGACGGCATTTCCCGGACCGTTGCGGCGTTCTTCCGTAAATCCCAGGGGGTGATTCGGTTCTCGTCGGGGTTCGATTCCAATTCCTTTGGTGGCTCGCTGACCTACGGCATTCCCCTGACCGAATATTCGAGTCTGCGTCTGGGTCTGGGCGCTGAAGAAACCGCGATCACCACTTTTGCCAATAACACCGCTGACGAAGTGTTGCAGTTTGTCGCCGACAACGGCAGCAGCTTTTCGACTTACGAGTTCCGCACCGGCTTCAGCCGGGATACGCGTAACCGCACCATCTTTGCCAGTCGCGGCGGTTTGCACCGGGTCAACCTGGATCTGGTGTTGCCCGGCAGTGACATCGAGTTCTACAAGGTCTCGTATCAGTGGCAGCAGTATCTGCCCCTGTATCAGGGCCTGTTCGCCGAGCTGAATGCGAATGTCGGCCTGGTGGAGGGGTATGGCGGAACCGAGTCGGTGCCGCCGTATGAGAACTTCTTCGCCGGTGGCACCGGTACCGTACGCGGTTTCCGCTCGGGTTCTCTGGGGCCGCGCGATACGCCGTTCAACAATTCGTTTGGTGGCAAACTGCGCACCACGATCCAGACCAATCTGGTCATTCCCACCCCGCTGGAAAGCAATAACAAGACCACGCGCTTGTCGGTGTTCTACGACATTGGCAATGTATTTGCCGAGCCTGGCGAGTGGGAAATTGGCGAATTGCGCAGCTCGGCAGGGGTGGCGTTTGAATGGTTTACGCCATTCCTGGGTCTGCTCGAACTGAGCTATGCCTACCCGATCGAGTTCCAGGAAAACTTTGACCGTGAAGATCGTTTCCAGATCAATTTTGGCGGCGGCTTCTAGATTTATTCACCTTCAATACAGGCCGCAGCGACAGCGGAACGCAAACATGAGGATTAGGATGAAACGCACACCGATCATAGGTTTATTGCTGGCGGCGATGCTGATGACCAGCGGCTTGGCCCATGCGGAAGTGCGCATTGCGGTGATCAGCGCGGGCAAGCTGGTGCCCAATTCACCGCAGTTCAAGTCGGCCGAAGAGGCCATGCGCAAGGAATTCGAACGCCGCGCCAAGGACCTGGAAGCCGATGGCAAGAAGCTGGGTGCGGATATCGAAACCTTCAAGCGCGATGCCGACATCATGTCGAGTTCAGATCGGGCCAAACGGGAAAAGGATTTGAGCACCCGGCGCATCGATCTCGGTCTGGGCGAGCGCAAGTTCAAGGAAGACCTGGCCACGCGTCGGCAGGAATTGTTCAATGACGTTCTGGCGGATATTTCCGAGGTCATCAAAGCGGTGGCCAAGGAAGGCAAATACGATGTAGTGATCCAGGACCCGGTGTATGCGGTGGACAGCATCGACATCACCGAAACGGTCCTCAAACGGCTGCAGAAGGCCAAGTAAGGCCAGCGCGACCGGTGCCGACTTTAGGCGAGATCGCCGAGCGCTTCGAGCTGCAACTGCGTGGCGACGCGACGCAGGAGGTCAGCGGAGTCTGCACCTTGCAGCCCGGCGTGGCGGGACAGCTCAGTTTCGCCCTGGATCGCAAATACCGTCAGGCGGTCGTGGATTCGGCCGCGGCGGCGGTGATCGTACCGCCGGCGCTGGCCGATGAGGTAAGTGGCAACGTACTGGTCGCCGAGCAGCCCCTGCTGGCCTTCGCCCGGGTCGCGGCGCTGTTCGCGCCGGATGATCGGCCCGACGCGGGGATCGACCCGACGGCATCGGTTCATCCGAGCGCACGGCTGGGTGACCAGGTCCGGGTCGGCGCGCACTGCGTGATCGGCGCCAGAGCCCTGATCGGTGCGAACAGTGCCCTGGGTGCGGGCTGTGTCGTGGGCCGGGATGCGCAGATTGGCGCAGCTGCGGACATCGCCCCGAACGTGGTCATTGCCGACCGGGTCCGGATCGGGGATCGCGCTCTGATCCTGGCCGGGGCCGTCATCGGCTCGCGCGGCTTTGGCAATGTCCGGGATGCCGGGCGCTGGGAAGCCATTCCGCAGCTGGGTAGCGTGGTGATCGGCGATGATGTCGAGATCGGCGCCAATACCACGATCGATCGGGGTGCCTTGGGCGATACGCTCATCGCGGACAATGTACGCATTGACAACCTGTGTCAGATCGCCCACAACGTCCGTATTGGCGAGCGCACCGCCCTGGCATCCGGAGTGGGGGTGGCGGGCAGTGCCGTCATCGGCCGGGATTGCATGCTTGGCGGTCAGGTCGGCGTCAACGGCCATATCGAGATTGCAGACGGAGTGATTGTGAGCGGTGGATCAAAAGTGTTGCAGTCGATTACGCAGCCCGGTCAGTATGCGTCGGGTACGCCGGTTCTGCCGGCCATGGCCTGGCGGCGGCTGATGGCGGTGCTGACCCGTCTCGAGCCGCGGCTGAAAAAACTGGAACGGAGCAAAGGGCAATGAGTCTCGCGGAGCACGGTATAGATTTCGCGCAATTGCAGCGGATGCTGCCGCATCGGTATCCCTTCCTGCTGATCGATCGCGTGAGCGAATGCGTCGCCGGCGAGCGGGTTCTGGCCTTGAAAAATGTCACGATCAATGAAGAGTTTTTTCAGGGGCACTTTCCTGGTCATCCGGTCATGCCGGGCGTCCTGATTCTGGAAGCACTGGCCCAGGCCTGTGGTGTCCTGGCCGCGCGGACCGCCAATACCGGTGCGTCGGAAGGCGTGATCCTGTTATTCGCCGGGATCGACAAGGCGCGTTTCAAGCGTCAGGTCGTGCCCGGGGATCAGCTCGTTCTGGCCGCGGAGTTGACCCGCCGCAAGCGGGATATCTGGTGTTTCAGTGCAAATGCGACGGTGGATGGCGAATTGGCTTGCAGAGCCGATATGCTGTGCGCCATACGCAATGTCGAATAGGCTGTCCGGGACTGTAGCGTCGATCAAGCACGGGAGTTCGTATGGCACAGATTGATCCGAAAGCACATATCGATTCCACGGCCGAGATTGCTGATGACGTCAGCATCGGGCCGTTCAGCATGATCGGTCCCGGTGTGCAGATCGATTCCGGAACACGCATCGCCTCCAATGTGGTCATTCAGGGACCGACCCGCATCGGCAAAAACAATACCATCCATCCCTTCGGCTCGATCGGTGGAGATCCCCAGGATCTGACCTACCGCGGTGAGCCCACCCGGCTGGAAATTGGCGATAACAACACCATTTACGAATTCGTCACTTTCAATCGCGGCACGCTCAAAGAAGAGGGCTTGACCCGGATCGGCAGCAATAATTTCATCATGGCGTATGTGCATATCGCGCATGACTGCAAGATTGGTAATCACACGGTCCTGGCCAATAACACCACCTTTGCCGGGCATGTCACGGTTGAAGACTATGCGCTGTGCGGGGGCATGACCGCGGTCCATCAGTTCTGCCGCCTGGGCTCGTACTGCTATATCGGTCATGGCGGTGCAGTGGTCAAGGACGTGCCCCCGTATGTGATGGTCAGCGATTACCCGATCCGGCCGCGCGGGGTGAACAAGATCGGCCTGGAGCGGCAGGGCTTCAGTGCGGAGCAGATCAAGCGGATACGCGAGGGTTTCCGGTTGATCTACCGGGCAGATCTGAGTCTGGAAGAGGCGCGTGAGCGTCTGCTGGACCTGGCTCCGGGTGATCCCGACATTCAGCGATACATCGATTTTATCGACAACTCCAAACGCAGCATCGTGCGTTAATCGCAGCCGATGAGGGTTGCCATCGTGGCCGGAGAAACTTCCGGCGATCTGCTTGCTGCCGACTTGCTGAACGCCTTGCTCGAGCGGGTGCCTGATTTGCAGGCGGAAGGAGTGACCGGGCCGGCCCTGCGCGCCGCGGGCTGCGCCAGTCTCGAGGACATGCAAAGTCTCGCCGTCATGGGTATCGCCGAGGTGCTGGGTGAGCTGCCGCGACTGCTGCGGTTGCGTAAACGCCTGCTGGCGCACTGGACCGCGAACCCGCCGGATGTGTTCATCGGTATTGATGCGCCTGATTTCAATCTGGGGCTGGAGCGCCGGCTCAAGCAGCGCGGCATTCCCACGGTGCATTACGTCAGCCCGACGGTTTGGGCCTGGCGGCCGGGTCGGGTCAAGACCATTGCCCGTTCCGCCGACCTGCTGCTGTGCCTGTTTCCCTTCGAACCACAGTATTACGCCAATACCGCCATCATCAGCCGGTTCGTCGGCCATCCGTTCGCCAAACAGATTCAGGCTGTTGCCTCACGCGAGGTCTGTCGCCAGGACCTGGGGCTGGCTGCCAGTGGTTCCGTGCTGGCGGTGCTGCCCGGCAGCCGGCTTGGCGAGGTGCGGCAGCTGGGCGCCGCGATGGTTGCGGCCATCGGCTTGCTGCGGGAAAGACTGCCGGATGTCCAGATACTGGTGCCGGCGGCCAGTGCCAAGGTCAAGGAGGCGTTTTCGGTCCTGCTGGCCGAAGCGGGTTTGCTGGCCGCGGTGACGGTGGTCGATGGCCGCATGCGCGAAGTGGTGCGGGCCGCCGACGCTGCCCTGGTCACTTCCGGCACGGCGACCCTGGAGACCATGCTGCTGGGAACGCCGTTCGTGGCGGCCTACAAGGCCTCCCCCTTTACCGAATGGCTGCTGCGGGGTGTCGGCTTGCTGAAAATCGAGCAGGTGGCGCTGCCGAATATTCTGGCCGGAGCGGAGATCGCCCCCGAACTGTTGCAACGGGCTGCCGCGCCGGAAAATCTGTGTGCGGCGGCCTATCTGTTGCTGACCCGGCCGCATCTGGCCGAGGCTCAGGCCCGCGTCTTCGAACCGCTGGCCCGGCAACTGGATCAACCCAGCGGCCGCATCGCCGCTGACGCGGTGCTGAGCCTATGCTCTGCGGCGTAGACGAAGCCGGGCGAGGGCCGCTGGCCGGTCCGGTGGTTGCGGCGGCGGTGATTTTCGCCCGCGTGCCCGGCGGCCTGGATGATTCCAAGAAGCTCAGCCCCAGGCGGCGGGCGGCGCTGGTGCCGCTGATCCAGGAGCATGCCCTGTGCTGGCATATCGCCTGGGCCCTGCCGGGCGAGATTGACCGCCTGAACATCCATCATGCCACCTTGCTGGCGATGCGCCGGGCGGTCGAGGGGCTCGGTCGGATGCCCACGCAGTGCGTGATCGATGGCCGCTTTGTGCCGGATCTGGATTGTCCGGCCCGGGCTCAGGTCGGGGCCGATGGCTGTGTGGCAGAAGTCAGCGCCGCGTCGATTCTGGCCAAACAATGGCGTGATGCGGAAATGTGTCGCTGGGACCGGGTCTATCCCGACTTCGGCTTTGCCGTGCATAAAGGCTATCCCACGCCGGCGCATCTGGCGGCCCTGGGCCGGGTCGGGCCCAGTCCCATTCACCGCTATTCGTATGCCCCCGTAGCCCGGCTCGCGTCATGAGCTCATTCGCGCACCTGCGGGTGCACACCGAGTATTCCTTGCGGGACAGCACGGTGCGGCTGAAATCGCTGTTCGCTCGCGCCCGGGAACTGAAATTGCCCGCTCTGGGGCTGAGCGATGAGGCCAATTTATTCGCCCTGGTGAAGTTCTACCGCGCTGCCCATGCGGCCGGAATCAAACCGATTATCGGCACGGATATCGAAGTGGTGGAAGCGGGGCAGACGCTGCGCTTTGGCCTGTACTGTCAGCACCGCGACGGTTATCGCAACCTCAGCCGACTGCTCACGCTGGCCCAGTTGAAGGGCCGGGAGCAGGGGCGCGCGCGGCTGCAGGCGGACTGGTTGCGCGAGCACGGCGAGGGTCTGATCGCCGTGGCGGTGTCTTCTCAGGCGGGACTGGGCACGAAGCTGGCCCAGCAGGATATCGCTGCCAGTGCCGAACTGCTGCGGCCCTGGCAGCGGGTCTTCGAGGATCGGCTGTACATCGATCTGCAGCGCACCGGCCTGCATGACGAACTGGTTCCGGCGGCACTGGAGCTGGCCCTGGGGCTGGATTTGCCGGTGGTGGCCAGCAACGAAGTGCGGTTTCTGCAGCCCGAGGATTTCCAGTCGCACGAAGCGCGGGTGTGCATCCATGACAGCGACCGGCTGGATGATCAGCGCCGCGAGCGACGCTATTCGCAGGCTCAGTATCTCAAGTCCGCGCAGGAAATGAGCGCGCTGTTCGCCGATATCCCGGCGGCGCTGGCGAACACCCTGCACATTGCGCAGCGTTGCAATCTGGAACTGGAATTCGGCAAAAACGTCTTGCCGGACTATCCGGTGCCGCAAGGTCATGACGCGAACAGTTATCTGGCCGAAGTCGCCGGAGCCGGCCTGGAAAAACGCCTCCAGCTCGGGCGCCTGCATGCGACGGAACAGGACTACCGCGAACGGCTGGAACGCGAAATTGGCGTGATCAATGAGATGGGGTTTCCCGGATACTTTCTGATCGTGGCGGATTTCATCCGCTGGTCACGCGACAACGACGTGCCGGTCGGGCCCGGACGTGGCTCCGGCGCAGGCTCCCTGGTCGCCTGGGTGCTGGAAATCACCGACCTGGACCCGCTGCAGTTTGATCTGCTGTTCGAGCGGTTCCTGAATCCGGAACGGATTTCCATGCCGGACTTCGATGTGGATTTCTGCATCGCCGGGCGGGATCGGGTGATTGATTATGTGGCGGCCAAATACGGCCGGGATCGGGTGTCCCAGATCATCACCTACGGCTCGATGGCGGCCAAAGCGGTGGTGCGCGATGTCGGTCGGGTCATGGGGCATGGCTATGGTTATGTTGACCGCATCGCCAAGCTGATTCCCAACGAACTGGGAATCAGCCTGGCCGGTGCCTTGACCGGCCTGGACGACAAGGTCATCGCGCGGCAGATGGAAGGCGGTCAGAGCCTGAAGGACCTGATCCGGGTCAGCCGCACAGAACTGGGCCAGGCCTATCGGGATGAGGAAGACATCACCGACCTGATCGATACGGCGCTGAAGCTGGAGGGCCTGTCGCGCAACGCCGGCAAGCACGCCGGGGGGCTGGTGATCGCGCCGGAGCCCTTGACCGAGTACACGCCGCTGTACGTGGACCCGGAAGGTCATCCGGTTACCCAGTTCGACAAGGATGATGTCGAGGCCGTCGGTCTGGTCAAATTCGACTTCCTCGGCCTGAAAACCCTGACCGTGGTCGATCATGCGACCAAGCTGGTGAATGCCACCCGAGCCGAACGTGGGGAGCCGCCGGTCGATATCCGTAACCTGGAGCTGGACGATCCGGCGGTCTATACCTTGCTGCAAAGCGGCAAAGTCACCGCCTGTTTCCAGATTGAATCGTCCGGCATGCGCCGGCTGGTGCGGGATCTGCGACCGGATTGTTTCGAGGACATCATCTCGTTGCTGGCCTTGTTTCGCCCCGGCCCCTTGCAAAGCGGCATGGTCGAGGATTTCGTCAAGCGCAAGCACGGCGAGCAGGAGATCGTCTATCCGCATCCGTCCTTGCAGACCATCCTGGAACCCACTTACGGGGTGATCCTCTACCAGGAACAGGTCATGCTCATTCCCCAGGTGCTGTGCGGTTACAGCCTGGGCGGGGCAGATCTGTTGCGTCGCGCGATGGGCAAGAAGAAGCCTGAAATCATGGCCAAGGAACGGCAGAACTTCGTGTCGGGCGCCGAGGCGAACGAAGTCGACGCGCAGCTGGCAGGGGAGATCTTCGATCTGATCGAGAAGTTCGCCGGTTACGGGTTCAATAAATCCCATAGCGCGGCGTATGCCTATGTGGCCTACCAGACCGCCTGGCTGAAGGCCCACTACCCGGCGCATTTCATGTGCGCGGTGATGTGCGCTGATCTGGACAGCACCGACAAGCTGGTGCCGATCCTGGATGATTGCCGCCTGCTTGGGATTCCGCTGGATGGGCCCTCGGTCAATCATTCCGAGTACCGGTTCACCGTGGTCGACAGCCGGCGGATCCGCTACGGTCTGGGCGCCCTGAAGGGCGTGGGGCAGGGGCCGGTGGACGTGCTGCTCGAAGAGCGTCAGCGCGGCGGGCCGTTCAAGGATCTGTTCGAATTCTGTCGGCGTCTCGACCTGCGGCGCATGAACAAGCGCGTGCTCGAAGCCCTGATCAAGGCCGGAGCCCTGGATGAATTCGGCAGTGACCGGGCCAGCCTGCTGGCGGCTTTGCCGCAGGCGATCGCCGCGGCCGAACAGGATGCCGCCGCGGCCGAAGCCGGGCAGGTGGACCTGTTTGGCCAGGCGGTCGCGCAGGCCCAGGATATCGAAATGCCCGAGGTCCCGCCCTGGGATGTTGCGGAAACCCTGCAGGCCGAAAAAACCTCGCTGGGGCTGTATTTCACCGTTCATCCCATGGACCTGTACCGGCGTGAGCTCAGTCAGCTGGTCAGCAACAACTTCGCGGGCATGATCGCCAACGGGGTGCCGCAGGGCGGTGGCGGGCAGAAAAATGCGCGCTGGGGACGGCGCAAAGGGCGCGATGTGCTGGCGGCGGGGATCTTGTGGTCGGCGCGTTATCAGGGCGATATACGCGCGTTTCTGACCCTGGATGACGGTACGGCTCGACTCAGCTGCATGTTGTCCGGTGAGCAACTGGAACTGCATCGGCATGTGTTGCAGAAGGAGCAGCCGCTGATTATCTACGGCGAGCTGGGCTATGACGATTACGATGATGGTTTCCGCATCTGGCCCAACGAGATCATGAGCCTGGAAACGGTGCGGGAACGCTTTGCGGTCGGAGTGCAGATATCCGTACCGGCCGAGTTTGACTATGCTGTGCTGGTTCCGGTGCTCGGCCAGCACGCGGAGCCTGGCGGCCTGCCTGTGGTCTTGTGTCTGCGGGTTGAGGACCGTCAGGCTGAATTCAAACTCGGGGCAGCGTGGCGAGTGGAAGTCAGTGATGCCCTGATTCGCGACCTGGAACGCGTTTGCGGCTCGGGTAGTGTCACAATTCGCTATCGGCGGCCTGACTTTGGGCAACAACGCATGACGGAGGGCAAATGAACCTGACATACCTGGATTTTGAGCAGCCGATCATGGATCTGGAGGCCAAGATTGATGAATTGCGCAATGTTTCCGATGGCAATGTGGTCAATATCAGCGAAGAAATCGGCCGCCTGGAAAAGAAAAGTCTGGCGCTGACCGAGCAGATTTTTTCCAAGCTCACCGCCTGGCAGGTCACGCAACTGGCCCGCCATCCGCAACGGCCTTACACCCTGGATTACATCAAGGCCATTTGCACTGATTTCCAGGAGCTCAAAGGCGATCGCCATTACAAGGATGACCCGCCGATGATCGGTGGTCTGGCGCGCCTGGAGGGCCGGCCCGTGATGGTGATCGGACAGCAGAAGGGACGGGACACCAACGAGAAAATTCGTCGCAACTTCGGCATGCCGCGGCCGGAAGGCTACCGCAAGGCGCTGCGCCTGATGCAGATGGCGGAGAAATTCTCGCTGCCGATCGTGACCCTGATCGATACACCCGGTGCCTATCCCGGCGTCGGCGCAGAAGAACGGAATCAGAGCGAGGCGATTGCCCGAAACCTGTTCGAGATGGCCCGTTTGAAGACGCCCATCACCTGCATCGTGATCGGCGAGGGCGGTTCGGGAGGCGCCCTGGCGATTGGCGTGGGCGATCATGTCGCCATGTTGCAACACAGTATTTATTCGGTGATTTCGCCGGAAGGTTGTGCGTCGATCTTGTGGAAGAGCTCGGAGCATGCGCAAACCGCGGCTGAGGTCATGGGGCTGACGGCGCAGCGCCTGCTGGAACTGGGTCTGATCGACGAGATTATTCCCGAGCCCCTGGGCGGTGCGCACCGGAACCTGGAGGCCCAGGCCAAGCTGGTCAAAACCCATCTGGTCAAATCGCTGGATACCCTCGGCAGACTGTCGATGACCGAGCTGATTGCCCGGCGCGAAAAACGCTATGCCGGATACGGAAAGTTCCGCGAAATCTGAGCTTCTGGCTGCGCTCGAGCAACGGGTGCCGCCGGGGGCGTACCTGGTGGCGTTCAGCGGCGGTCTCGATTCCACCGTGCTGCTGCACGCGCTGAGCCGGCGCGCCGATGCGGCAGCGGGCTGGCAGATCCGCGCGGTGCATGTCAATCATGGTCTGCAGCCCGCGGCCGGGGACTGGGCGGCCCACTGCGCGCGCTGTTGCGCGGCCTGGTCCGTACCGCTCCGGGTGCTCGCGCCCGGCCAGTCGCCACCGGCTGCGAATCTGGAGGCCTGGGCCCGCGAGCAGCGTTATGCGCTGCTCCAGCAGGAGTTGCTCAGCGGCGAAGTGGTGCTGACTGCCCATCATCAGCGTGATCAGGCGGAAACGCTGTTGCTCAATTTACTGCGCGGTAGCGGCCCGCCCGGGCTGGCCGCCATGCCGCTGGAGCGGACCCTGGGGCGAGGACGCTTATTGCGACCCTTGCTACAGGTGGCCCACGGCGAAATCGAGGCCTATGCCCAGGCCCACCAGCTGAGCTGGATCGAAGACCCGAGCAATGCCGCGCGCAATTTTGATCGAAATTTTCTGCGTCACGACATTCTTCCCCGCTTGCGTCAGCGTTTTCCGGCGGCAGAGCGTAATCTGGCGCGCAGCGCCCGACTGATCGGCGAGGCGCAGCGCCTGTCTGCCGCGCCACAGTTACTGCAAGCCTTGACGCGCGCGGATGGCGGGCTGGATCTGCTCGGCCTGGCCAGGCTGCCGGAAGCCACGCGTAATACGCTGCTGCTGGCCTGGTTGCGCGGGCAGGGCCTGCCCGCGCCGCGGCACCGTATGCTTGAACAGATCTGGCAGCAATTCCTTCACGCGGCGGCTGATCGCGAGCCCTGCGTGCGCTGGCCCGGTGCACAGCTGCGCCGCTACCGTAACGGTTTGTTTGCCTTGCCGACCCAGCCGCACACCGCCGCGCCAAACTGGCAGGTCAGCGGCGTGGGGCGGCGATCCTGGCCGTACGGCGGCATGGTGCATTGGCAGGTGCAGGGAAGCGCAGTGATCACCACGCCGCAGGGTGGGGAAAAAATCCTGCTGCATGGTCATCGGCGCCGGCTGAAGCAACTGTTCCAGCAGACTGGCGTGCCACCCTGGGAGCGGCGGCGCACGCCGTTGCTGTTTATTGGCGGTGAGCTCTATGCCGTGGGCAGGCACTGGCAGCGAGCGGAGCTGGGGCAGTTTACCTGGGCGTGGGAGCGCTGAGCGAATATTTTTCCCGGCCTGAATCGCCTCTGATTACCGTATTTTTCGGGATTTTCAGGCCTTGGGTGGAATTGTTCAGGCCGGTGCAGATCGGCTAATATGGACGGGTTTTTTCGGAGCCTGCATGAACCAGCACAGCAATACGCGTTTCGTTTTTGTAACAGGAGGCGTGGTGTCTTCGCTGGGCAAGGGAATCGCCGCCGCCTCGCTCGCCGCCCTGCTTGAATCGCGTAAGTTGCGCGTGGCGATGATCAAGCTCGATCCCTATCTGAACGTTGATGCCGGGACCATGAGCCCGTTTCAGCACGGCGAGGTCTACGTCACCCAGGATGGGGCTGAAACCGACCTGGATCTGGGTCACTACGAACGCTTCTTGCGCAGCAAGACCAGTCGCCACAGTAACTTCACCACCGGTCAGATCTACAGCAACGTGCTGGAGAAAGAGCGCCGCGGGGATTATCTGGGCGGTACGGTGCAGGTGATTCCGCATATCACCGATGAGATCAAACGCTGCATTCTGCAGGGTGGCGAAGGCGCGGATATCTGCATGGTCGAGATCGGCGGAACCGTCGGTGATATCGAGAGCCTGCCTTTCCTTGAGGCCATCCGGCAGTTCGGAGTCGAAAATGGTCGCGAGCGGGCGCTGTTCCTGCATCTGACCCTGGTGCCGTATATCAGCTCATCGGGCGAGATGAAAACCAAGCCCACGCAGCATTCGGTCAAGGAACTGCGCAGCATCGGAATTCAGCCGGATATTCTGATCTGCCGCAGCGATCGGGAGTTGCCCAACAATGAGCGACGCAAGATCGCCCTGTTCTGCAATGTGGCGGAGCAAGCGGTCATCTCGGCCACCGACGTAAAAGACATCTACACGATTCCGACCCTGTTCAATGCCCAGGGCCTGGACGATCTGGTGGTCAAGCAGTTCGGCATCGATGCGCCGCCAGCGGATCTGTCCGACTGGGCCCATGTCACGGATGCCCCTGAGCGCCAGGATGCCGAAGTCAAGGTGGCGATGGTGGGCAAATATGTCGATCTGGCCGACGCCTACAAATCGGTCAATGAGGCCCTGCATCACGCCGGAATTCACACCAACACCCTGGTCAAGATCGATTATGTGGACTCCGAGCATCTGGAGGCCGAGGGCGTGGATCAGCTGGCAAAGGCCGACGCCATCCTGGTTCCCGGTGGTTTTGGTGAGCGCGGTATCGAGGGCAAGATCGCGGCAGCGCGCTATGCGCGCGAAAACGCCGTGCCCTATCTGGGCATCTGCCTGGGCATGCAGGTGGCCGCAGTCGAATTTGCCCGCGATGTCGTCGGGCTGGAAAATGCCCACAGTTCGGAATTCGACCCCGATACGCCCTATCCGGTGATCGGCCTGGTCACCGAGTGGCATAACCCCGATGGCAGTGTGGAGCGTCGCAGCAGCGATGAGCGCAAAGGCGGCACCATGCGGCTGGGGGCGCAGCGTTGTGCGCTGGCGCCCGGGAGCCGCGTGCACGCGCTGTATGGGGCCGATGAAATCGTGGAGCGCCATCGGCACCGTTATGAATTCAACAATCAGTACCGGGAGCGCCTGACCCAGGCGGGGATGCTGTTTGCGGGTGAGCAGCCGGACGATAATCTGGTCGAGATCATCGAATTGCCCGAGCATCCGTGGTTTGTCGGCTGCCAGTTCCACCCCGAATTCACTTCAACCCCACGCGACGGACATCCCTTGTTTCGCGGTTTCATCATCGCGGCGCGGGAACGCAAACTGGCTCGGTAGTTAGCGCTGCGGGCCGCACCCCATTCACCTCACACCGCCGGAAAGTCAATGACCAAAATTGCAGGCTATAACGTTGGATTGGATCAGCCCATGTTGTTGCTGGCTGGTCCGGACACCCTGGAAAACCTCGACATGGTGCTGGAAGTGGCGGAGCATCTGCGTGACCTGACCGCGAAGCTGGGTATTTCCTATGTGTTCAAGGGCTCGTTCGACAAGGCCAACCGCAGTTCGCACAAGAGCTACCGCGGGCCGGGCGTGGAAGAGGGCTTGCGCATGTTGTCCGAAGTGCAGCGCCAGATCGGGGTTCCGGTGATTACCGATGTGCATGAAGACACCCCCATCGAGGAAGTGGCTTCGGTCGCCGACATCATCCAGACCCCGGCATTTCTGTGTCGACAGACCAATTTCATGCAGCGGGTTGCCCTGGCTGGCAAGCCGGTCAACGTCAAGAAAGGCCAGTTCATGTCGCCCTGGGAGATGGGCAATGTGGTGGCCAAGATGCGCGAAGTCGCGCCGCAGACACCGCTGATGTTGTGCGAACGGGGCTTTTCTTTCGGTTACAACAATCTGGTCTCCGATATGCGCGGCCTGGCCGCGATGCGTGAAACCGGCTGTCCGGTGATTTTCGACTGCACGCATTCGGTGCAGTTGCCGGGCGGACAGGGCAACGCTTCCGGAGGACAGCGCGAATTCATTCCGGTGCTGGCCCGGGCGGCGATCGGCGCCGGGGTTTCGGGTTTGTTCATGGAGACCCATCCGAAACCGGATGAAGCACTCTGCGATGGACCCAATTCCTGGCCGCTGGCCCTGACCGAACCCTTGCTGACGGCCCTGGCCGAACTGGATCGCTGCGTGAAGTCACAGCCGCTGGCAGAAACCCTTCTGGATTAAAAGCTTAGCGCCCATACTGAATGTCATGTCGAGTGTGAGGGGGATGTGACGGTCAGGGGCGCACCATAATGGAGTCGAAGATAATGAGCCGTATTGCGCAGATTCGTGGTCGCGAAGTGATTGATTCCCGTGGCAATCCCACCGTCGAGGCGGATGTCACGCTCGCCGACGGCAGTTTTGGTCGCGCCCTGGTGCCTTCCGGTGCTTCGACCGGCAGCCGCGAAGCCATCGAGCTGCGCGACGGTGATGGCGCGCGGTATCTCGGCAAAGGCGTACGCAAGGCCGTGGCCAATCTGAACGGGGAGATTGCCCAGGCCGTGGTCGGCCTGGATGCGACGGATCAGGCTGGCGTCGATCAGACCATGATCGAACTGGACGGCACCGACAACAAGGCTCGCCTGGGTGCCAACGCCATTCTGGCGGTATCTCTGGCCACCGCACACGCGGCCGCCGCATCACGCAAGCTGCCGCTGTTTGCGCATCTGGGGGGTGAGGCCGCGACCGTGCTGCCCGTGCCGATGATGAACGTGATCAATGGTGGCGCGCACGCAGACAACAACGTGGATGTCCAGGAGTTCATGATTCTGCCGGTCAGTGCGCCGAATTTTTCGGAGGCGCTGCGGGTAGGCACCGAGATTTTCCATCGACTCAAGAAGGTATTGGGCGGCCGGGGTCTGAGTACGTCGGTCGGTGATGAAGGCGGTTTTGCACCGAATCTGCCGTCCAATGCAGCCGCGGTGGAAACCCTGGCCGAAGCCGTGGAAGCGGCCGGGTACGGCTTGGGCAAAGATGTCTTGCTGGGCCTGGATGTCGCCAGTACCGAGTTCTACAGCAACGGAATCTACACCCTGGCGTCGGAGAATCGCCGCTTCGATAGCGCCGAGTTCGTCGACTATCTGGCCGAACTGGTCGGACAGTTTCCGATCATCACGATTGAAGATGGCATGGCCGAGGACGACTGGGACGGCTGGAAGCTGCTGACCGAGCGTCTGGGCAAATCCGTGCAGTTGGTTGGCGATGACCTGTTCGTCACCAATCCGAGCATTCTGCAGCAAGGCATCGACCAGGGCGTGGCGAATTCCATTCTGATCAAGGTGAATCAGATCGGCACCCTGACCGAAACGCTGCAAGCGATCAGCATGGCGGACAAGGCCGGTTACACCGCGGTTGTCTCGCATCGCAGCGGCGAAACCGAAGATGCGACCATCGCGGATCTGGCCGTGGCCACGACCGCTACCCAGATCAAAACCGGTTCGCTTTGCCGCTCGGATCGCACGGCCAAATACAATCAGCTGTTGCGAATTGAAGAGATTCTCGGCGACAAAGCCCGCTATCCCGGTCTGGGCGCCTTTCCGGTCTGAGCTGAGGAACCTTCGGGCCGCGCTGCATTTGCTACACTGATCGCATGCCAAAGTGGACTTGGGTAATTGCGATAGCGGGCCTCCTCTATCTGCAGTATCGACTCTGGATCGGACCGGGGAGTTACGCTGACGCTGCCCGACTGGGCGCCAGGGTCGAAGCGGCGGCGCAGCAGAACGAGGAACTGCTGGCCCGCAATGCGGCGATCGAAGCGGAGATCGCGCGCCTGGAAAACGACCCGGCGGCCATCGAATATCACGCGCGTGCTGATCTCGGCCTGATCAAGCCTGGTGAATCGTTTTACCTCATCGTTCATTGACGCGGATGAGCCAGAAAACCTGGGCAATTGTGCCTGCGGCGGGGTACGGCGCGCGTTTACCCGGGGCGGTGCCCAAGCAGTATCGGCAATTGGCTGGACGTACGCTGCTGGACCATTGTCTGGCCCGCCTGGTTGCTCATCCGGGCATCCGGTCGGTGATGGTGGCATTGGCGGCCGACGACCCGCACTGGGCCGCCAGTGCGTTTGCCGATCATCCCAAAGTGCGTTGCTGTACCGGAGGTGGGGAACGGGCCGATTCGGTGTGCGCGGCGCTGCGAGCCTTGCAGGATGCGCCGGATGGGCCCGGTGATCACGACCCGGTCCTGGTTCACGATGCCGCCCGAGCCCTGCTGTCAGTGGAGGCGCTGGATCGCCTGCTGGCTGAACCTCCTGGCCCCGAGGGCGCGCTGCTGGCAGTGCCGGCGCAGGATACGGTAAAACTCTCCGGGGACGGCGTGGGGGTCGACTCTACCCTGGAGCGGAGTAAAATCTGGCTGGCGCAGACGCCGCAATATTTCGAGTACCGGGCCTTGCGTGAGGCTCTGACGCACGCTCTGCACCAGGGGCCGAGGATTACCGATGAAGCGTCCTGCATGGAATTGCACGGCTGCAATCCCCGTCTGGTGCTCGGTGATGCGCTTAACTTTAAGATAACGACCGCGGCTGATCTGAAACTGGCGGCCGCCATACTGGAGGGGTCATGAGAGTCGGATTGGGGTTTGATGTGCACCGGTTTGGTCCGGGCGATTACATCATGCTGGGCGGTGTGAAGCTGCCCCATACGCACGGCGTGATCGCGCATTCGGACGGGGATGTCTTGCTGCACGCCCTGTGTGATGCCTTGCTGGGCGCGGCAGGCCTGGGGGACATCGGTCAGCATTTTCCCGATACGGACTCCAGTTACGCGGGTGCGGATAGCCGCGAGCTGTTGAAGGTCGTGGTCACTAAAGTCCGCAAGGCCGGCTGGGAAATTGTCAATTGCGATACCTGCGTGGTCGCTCAACGGCCCAAGCTGGCACCGCATCGCGACGCGATTCGCACGAGTATTGCGGGTTTGCTCGGCATCCTCGAATCGGTGGTCAATATCAAGGCTACCACGACCGAGAATCTGGGCTACACCGGGCGCAATGAAGGGCTGTCAGCGCAGGCAATCGTGTTGCTGATGCCGCGCGGGGCCTGATCCGGTCATCGTCTGGAGAAGTCCGTCATGGCTTTTGATGAGGGGGCTGCCGAACGTCTGCGCGAGGTGTATGCGGAGTTGCCGGATGGCCAGGAGCTGCAGGAGAAAAAAATGTTTGGCGGTCTGGCGTTCATGCTGGCCGGGCACATGTCCTGCGGTGTGGTGGGCGAAACTCTGATGGTGCGGGTGGGGCCGGATCGGTATCAGCAGGCGCTCGGCCGGGCCCACGCCCGGCCGATGGATTTCACCGGCAAACCCCTGAAAGGATTTGTCTATGTGGCGCCGCAGGGGTATGAGTCGGATCAGGACCTGGCGGATTGGGTGAAGCTCAGCGTGGATTTTGTCGCCGGTCTGCCTCCCAAGGCCTGAGGGAAGACCCCGGCGGAACGTATCCGGCTCAGGCTTTTCGCAGCAGCACCAGGACGGCACCGTGGCCGCCCTCCCAGGCTGGCGCGGACCCATAGGCCAGAACGTCGTCCGTGCGCTGCAGGGTGAGCTGGACGCGCGCCTTCAAGACCGGCTGGCCTTGCGGGGAGCGCAAGCCTTTGCCGTGAATGATCTTGATACAGCGCCAGTTGCGCGTACTGGCCAGATGCAGGAATTGCAAGGTGGCGTCATGGGCTTTCTGGCGGCTGAGGCCGTGGAGGTCGAGTGTGCCCTGGATATGAAACTGGCCTCGTCGCAGCTTGCGCAAAGTCGTGGCAGCCACGCCGGAACGGCGGAACTGGTTTTCATCCCCGGTGTTCCAGTCTTCCGGTGGAACCTCGGCGGTCATGGCTTCAATCAGCACGGCCTCCTCGTCGCTTCGCCGCATCTGTGCCCGGGCCGGCTTGGGGGCGGCAGACGGGCTTAGCCGTGGGCGTTGGCGCAGAGGTTGCACATCCTGGGTCTGGTCTCGCCAAAGCTTGAAATCGGAGTTGGCCGGATCCGGCTGCTTTTTCGTCACCAGTCCCTCTGGGCGTGCTGCGGTTCAGACATCGGCGAGCGGCATCGCCAAGCCGTTGGGTCTGCGAGCAAACGCTGCTAATATCCGGCCGCACATGCGCATACTCCTTTCCAATGATGATGGCATACACGCCCCCGGTTTGCGTGTCATGGCTCAGTATCTCCAGTCACTGGGAGACTTGACCGTGGTGGCTCCGGACCGGAATCGCAGCGGCGCGAGCAACTCGCTGACGCTGAGTCGGCCCTTGCGAGTCACCGAATCGGACGCTGGCTGGTATGCGGTTGACGGCACGCCGACCGATTGCGTGCATCTGGCCGTGACCGGCTTGCTCGACCAGCGTCCCGATATTGTGATCTCCGGCATCAATTCGGGGGCCAATCTGGGCGATGACACGCTGTATTCCGGCACGGTGGCCGCCGCCATGGAAGGGCGGTTCATGGGGCTGCCCGCGATCGCCGTGTCGAATATTGCCTACCAGCCACAGCATTATGAATCGGCGGCGCGCGTGGTGGTGCAGCTGCTGCGCGATTTGCCCTCACATCCCTTGCCACCGAGCAGCATATTGAACATCAATGTGCCGGATATGGCCTACGAGCAGCTGGCCGGCATTGCCGTGACCCGGCTGGGCTACCGGCATGTGGCCGAAAACGTGGTGCGCGATACCGACCCGCGGGGGCGGCCGCTGTACTGGATCGGACCCGCCGGAACCGAGCAGGATGCGGGGCCGGGAACGGATTTTCATGCGGTCAATCAGGGGCAGGTATCGGTCACCCCGCTGCACACGGACCTGACCAATCATGCCGCCCTGGCCGACCTGGAAGCCTGGGTGCCGCGCCTGTGAACCGCGAGCGCGGCAGGCGCCGTGGCCTGACTCCGGAGTTTTACCGGTCCAAGCTGACGCAGCGTCTGCGCGATGCGGGAATCGCCGACGAACGGGTGCTGGATGCGATCGGCAAGGTGCCTCGCCACGCTTTTGTCGATGAGGCCTGGGATCTGCGCAAGGCCTATGAAGATACGGCCCTGCCGATTGGCCGGGGGCAGACCATTTCCCAGCCCTATGTGGTGGCGCTGATGACTCAGGCGGTACTGGGCGGGCGTGAACGAGGCCACGTGCTGGAAGTGGGCACCGGCTGTGGTTACCAGACTGCGGTATTGGCAGAACTGGTGGAGCGGGTCTATTCGGTGGAGCGCATCAAGGCGCTGTACGAGTCGGCTTCGGAGCGCTTGCGCCAGTTGAATTACATGCGGGTTTATCTGAACCATGCCGATGGTTATCTGGGCTGGGCTCAACAGGCTCCGTTTGACGGCATCGTGGTCACCGCCGCGGCCGAGACCGTACCCGAGGCCTTGCTGGAGCAGCTGTCGCCCGGCGGGCACCTGGTGATTCCGCTCGGGCCGAGCGGTTACCAGCAGCTGTGTCGGTTTACCCGCGAGGCCAGTGGTGGGATTCGTCAGGAGACGCTGACGGCCGTCAGTTTTGTCCCTCTGCTGCCCGAAACCCAGGATTAGTTCGTGCGGGTTTTTTCATCCATCAACAGTCCGGTGTCCGCCTTGGTGCGGAGCGGGCGGCGGAAAAAATTATGTGGTTAAGACTGTACGATTGGATGCTGGGCCTGGCGGGGCATCGCCACGCTCCGGCCTGGCTGGTGGGCATGTCCGTTGCGGAATCGTCTTTTTTCCCGCTGCCGGTCGACATCATGCTGGCGCCGATGGTCATGGCCCAGCCGCAGCGCGCCTGGTGGTTTGCCACCTTGACGACCGTGGCCTCGGTGGTTGGCGGGGTGATCGGCTTTTTCATCGGCATGCTGCTGCTGGATGCGGTTCTTCCGGTGTTGCAGGACTGGGGCTACCAGCATGCCTATGAGGTCGCACAGGCCTGGTTCGCCAACTGGGGTTTCTGGGCGGTTTTTCTGGCCGGGTTCACGCCGATTCCGTACAAGGTTTTTACCATTGCCGCGGGCGCTGCGGGCATGTTTCTGCCGCTGTTTATCGTTGCCAGTCTGGTCGGACGGGGCGGGCGCTTTTTCCTGGTCGCCTTGCTCGTGCGCTGGGGTGGACCTAAGGTAGAGCCTCATCTGAAGCGCTACATGGATCAAATCGCTTGGAGTACCCTCGCAGTATTGGTGATTGGGATCGCGGTTTACCGCTACGCATAGCGCTGATGGCGGCGCTGGCGCTGGCGTTGTCGGCCTGTTCGAGTAACTGGGTGCGCTGGGAAGAGCGCAATCTCAGTTATACGGTCAAACCCGGCGATACCCTGTATCAGATCGCTTTCAAGCATCAGCTGGATTACCGTGATATCGCCTGGTGGAATGGCA
This sequence comes from Oceanococcus sp., assembly GCA_041624435.1. Lineage (GTDB taxonomy): Bacteria > Pseudomonadota > Gammaproteobacteria > Nevskiales > Oceanococcaceae > Oceanococcus. The sequence goes on from JBFJVB010000014.1 coordinate 30,310, forward strand.
TGGGTCGCGATTTCGTGCTGCAACCAGGCCAGATTCTGCGGCTGGATCCACCGTTGCCCGGCGAATTGCGCAGCCCGCCCCGGGTGATTTCCCACGCGCCCCCATCGGTGCCGGGTCGGCCCCGAACCGTGGAATCACGCCCCGCCAGGCCGGCCTCGACCCCGGCGGTGACCAGCCGGACGCCAACCGCAGAGCCAGCCGTGGCGGCCGGTCCAAGGCGCTGGCAATGGCCGGTCAAAGGACCCATCCTGGCCCGTTTCAATGCCAGCAAGGTGCGCAAGGGCATCGACATCGGTGGGGAACACGGGGCGACGATCAAGGCCGCCGCCAGCGGCAAGGTGGTGTATGCCGGCGGGGCGCTGAAAGGTTACGGGCAGCTGGTGATCATCAAGCACGGTGAGGAATACCTGACCGCCTATGGCCACAATGCCAAGTTGCTGGTGCGCGAGGGGGATCAGGTGCAGGCCGGAGAGCAGATTGCCACCATGGGTTTGGGGCCACAGAACCGGCCGCTGCTGCACTTCGAAATTCGGCGCCAGGGCAAACCGGTCGATCCCGAGAAGCTGCTGCCCTAGCAAGAAACTGGCGGTGGACCCTGCGGCAAGATAAAATCGCGCCCCTTTTGCCCCAGTTGCTGAAATGCAGGAAAAATTTCAACGCATCGAGCGTTTGCCGCCCTATACCTTCAATGTTGTCGCGGACTTGAAGAAGGCGGCGCGAGCGCGTGGGGAGGACATTATCGACCTGAGCATGGGCAATCCGGATCAGCCCACGCCACAGCATATTGTCGACAAACTGGTGGAGGCCGCGCAGCGTCCCAACACCCACCGGTATTCCGTCAGCCGGGGTATTCCACGCCTGCGCAAGGCCATTTGTGACTGGTACCTGCGCAAATATCAGGTGGAGCTGGATCCGGAAAGCGAAGCCATCGTCACGATCGGGTCCAAGGAGGGGCTTGCGCACCTGGCCCTGGCGACCCTGGGACCGGGCGACGTGGTGCTGGTGCCCAATCCGGCGTATCCAATTCACCCGTACGGGGTGGTGATCGCGGGCGCGGATGTCCGTCACGTCAAGATGGTGCCCGGCGGTGATTTCTTCCATGAACTGGAAAACGCCATTCGCGAGTCCTGGCCGGCACCGAAGATGATGCTGCTGAATTTCCCCGCCAATCCCACCGCGGACTGCGTGGAACTCAGCTTTTTCGAACGCGTTGTGGAGATGGCCAAGGAGTATGGGCTGTGGGTGGTGCAGGATCTGGCCTATGCCGATCTGTGCTTTGACGGCTATCAAGCGCCGTCCATCCTGCAGGTGCCCGGGGCGCGCGATGTCGCCGTGGAATCCTACTCGCTGTCAAAGAGCTACAATATGCCCGGCTGGCGCGTGGGTTTCATGTGTGGCAACAAGCAGCTGATCAACGCCCTGGGGCGGATCAAGTCGTATCTGGATTACGGCACGTTCACGCCGATCCAGGTGGCTGCGATTGCCGCGCTCAACGGCCCTCAGGACTGTGTCGATGAAATCCGCGCCATGTATCAGAATCGGCGCGATGTCCTGTGCGAGGGATTGAATGCCATGGGCTGGCCCGTGGAGAAGCCCAAGGCGACGATGTTTGTCTGGGCGCCGATTCCCGAACCGTTCAAAGCGGAAGGCTCGTTGGAGTTTTCCAAGCGTCTGCTCGCCGAGGCCAAGGTCGCGGTATCGCCCGGTGTGGGTTTTGGTCATCACGGTGATGATTATGTCCGTATCGCATTGATTGAAAACGAACACCGCACTCGGCAGGCCTTGCGGGGCATGCGGCGGATGATGGAAAAGGCGGGATAGGAACAGCATGAGTTTAAACATCGGCCTGTTAGGGCTGGGCACCGTCGGCGCGGGCACCGTACAGCTGCTGCGCAAGAATGCGGCAGATATCACGCAACGCGCCGGGCAGGCGATACACATCGCCCGGGCTTGTGTGCGTAATCCCGAAAAAGCGCGTGACTGCGACCTGCGTGGCGTGCAGGTGGATACGGACGCCGCGGGTCTGGTGGCCGATCCGCAGATCGATCTGGTCGTGGAACTGATGGGGGGCACCGACCAGGCCCGCGACCTGGTGTTGGCGGCTCTGGCCAATGGCAAATCGGTCGTGACCGCAAACAAGGCGCTGATTGCCGAGCACGGTGAGGAAATTTTTGCCGCGGCGCGGGCCAGCGGACAGCTGGTCGCGTTCGAAGCGGCGGTTGCGGGCGGCATTCCGATCATCAAATCCTTGCGCGAGGGCCTGGCCGGTAATCGGATCGATCAGATCGCCGGGATCATCAACGGCACGACCAATTTCATCCTGAGTCAGATGGAGTCGGCTGGCGCCAGTTTTGCCGATGCCCTGGCCGATGCGCAGGACAAGGGTTATGCCGAGGCGGACCCGACCTTCGATGTCGAAGGCATTGATGCCGGTCACAAGCTGGCGATTCTGGCGACCCTGGCGTTTGATATCCCGCTGGCCACGGCCCAGCTGCACACCATCGGCGTGGGCAAAGTCACCGCCCAGGACATCGCCTATGCGAAGGAGCTGGGATACCGGATCAAGCATCTGGCCATCGCCCGGCGTGGCCCTGCCGGGATCGAGTTGCGGGTTGAACCCACTCTGGTTCCGCTGGCGGCCTTTGTGGCCAAGGTCGATGGGGTGATGAACGGTGTGTCGATCAGCAGCGATGCGGTGGGCACGGCCGGATTCTATGGTCCCGGCGCAGGTGGTCTGGCCACGGCCTCCGCCGTCGTGGCGGATATTGTCGATCTGGCGCGCGGACACGCGGTGGCCCTGCCGGACATGCGAGCGCCGCTGCGCATCGTGCCGCAGGCTGAGGTGGTCAGCGCGCATTACCTGCGCATGCAGGTGCGGGACAAGCCGGGGGTGATGAAAACCATCAGCTCGATCCTGGCGGGCCTGGAGATCAGCATCGAGGCCATCGTGCAGAAGGAAGCGCGCAGTGATGCCGCGGTGGTGGTGCTGATCACCCATGAAGTGAGCCTGGGCATCCTGACTCAGGCGGTCAACGAACTGGAGGCCTGCGGTGTGGTGCAGGGCTCGATCATGCAGATGCGCCTGGAGCATTTGAGCGAATGAACAGAGTGATGAATGGCAAGCTGATTTACACCGGTCTGGTTGACCGCTACCGCAGTCGCCTGCCGATTGCCGCGCAAGCCGAGGCGATTTGCCTGGGCGAGGGGGCCACGCCGCTGATCCGGCTGCGCAATATCCCGGTTGATCTGGAGTTTGGCGGTGAGATCTATGTCAAATACGAGGGCCTGAACCCGACCGGGTCGTTCAAGGATCGCGGCATGACGGTCGCCGTGACCCAGGCGCATGCGCAAGGCAGCAAGGCGATCATCTGCGCATCGACCGGCAATACCTCGGCGGCGGCGGCGGCCTATGCCGCACGTGCCGGCATGACCGCCTTCGTGCTGATTCCGGAAGGCAAGATAGCGCTGGGCAAGCTCGCCCAGGCCGCCCTGCACGGCTGCAAGGTCATCCAGATTCGGGGCAATTTCGATGACGGGATGTCCCTGGTCAAGGAACTGGCGGAAGTGCTGCCGGTGACCGTGGTCAATTCGGTGAACCCGTATCGCTTGCAGGGGCAGAAAACGGCGGCGTTCGAGATTGTCGAGGCCCTGGGGGATGCGCCGGACTACCACTGCCTGCCGGTCGGCAATGCCGGCAACATCTCGGCCTACTGGATGGGCTACCGGGAAATGGCCACGGTGCAGCCGGACGAAACGCCGATCGCTCCGCCGGAGTTCGTCTACGAGCGCCAGGCCATCACCGACAAGCGCCCGGTGATGTGTGGATTTCAGGCGGCCGGCGCCGCGCCGTTCATCGCCGGGGCGCCGATCAGTCATCCGGAAACCGTCGCCACCGCCATTCGCATCGGCAACCCGCAGAGCTGGGCGCATGCAGAAACGGCGGTACGCGAATCCGGCGGTCATTTCGACGCCATCGAAGATGTCGAGATCCTGGCCGCGCAGAAGCTCCTGGCGGAACGCGAAGGGGTGTTCTGCGAGCCCGCCTCGGCCAGTTCCATCGCCGGTGCGATTCGGGATATCCGTTCGGGACGGATTGCCCCGGGCAGTCGCGTGGTCTGCACCTTGACCGGGCATGGCCTGAAAGATCCGGATATTGCCATCCAGCAGGCCTCGGCCGAGCCGGTTACCGTGGATGCTACCCGGGCTGCGGTGGAGCAGGCCTTGAGCGCTGAACTCTAGGCGGTATCGCCGATGCCGGCGCTGACGCAACGCCAGCTGCGCCGGCGGCAGGCGCTTGCTGCACCGCTGACCTCGATCGATAATCCGGTAGTGCGGCGGGTCCTGGCCCAGCGTGGTCTGGCGCCGCTCGAGTGTGAGTTGGAACTGCACTGCCTGTTGCCCTGGCATGATCTCAAGGATATCCAGACCGCGGCGGCCTGTGTGATCGAGGCCCTGCGCGGTGATCAGCGGATTCTGATCGTCGGTGACTACGATGCCGATGGCGCCACCGGGGTGGCTCTGGCGGTCTCCGCGCTGCGGCAGTTCGGCGCGGCCAACGTGGACTATCTGGTGCCGGACCGGGTCCGTTATGGCTATGGCCTGTCGGCGCAGCTGGCCGAACTGGTTCTGGCGCGCAAGCCCGAGCTGGTCGTCACCGTGGATAACGGAATCAGCAGTGTCCAGGGCATTGCCCGCCTGAAGTCACAGGGCATCACCGTCGTCGTGACCGATCACCATCTGCCGGGCGAGTCTCTGCCCCCGGCGGACGCGATCGTGAACCCCAATCAGGCCGGTGACAGCTTCGCTTCCAAGGCGCTGGCGGGCGTCGGGGTGATGTTCTATCTGCTGCTCGCGGTGCGCCACGGCTTGAATCAGGCCGGTCATTTTGCGCCCGGCAAGGCTCCGAACATGGCCCGGCATCTGGATTTGCTGGCCCTGGGAACGGTGGCCGATCTGGTGCCTCTGGATTACAACAATCGCATCCTGGTCGAGCAGGGTTTGCGCCGCATGCGTGCAGGGCAGGCCCGGCCCGGGATTCAGGCGCTGATCGAGGTCGCCGGTCGAAAGGCCGCCGAGTTGCATGCTGGCGATCTGGGCTTCGCCCTGGGGCCGCGAATCAATGCGGCCGGACGCCTCGAACACATGGATCGCGGAATTGCCTGCCTGTTGGCCACTTCCGCTGCCGAGGCCGGGCTGCTGGCCCAGGAGCTGGATCAGATCAATCAGGGGCGGCGGGCGATGCAGAGCGAAATGCAGGACATGGCCATCGACCAGGTGGTGGCCGGGGCGGGCGAGACCGATGCGGCGGCGTTGTGCGTGCGGGATGAGCGCTGGCACGAGGGTATCGTCGGTTTGATCGCCTCCCAGCTCAAGGAACGTTTCCATCGGCCCGCCCTGGCTTTTGCCCGCGCGGCCGACGGTTCTCTCAAGGGCTCCGGTCGTTCGATTGCCGGGTTTCATCTGCGCGATGCCCTGGCCTTGCTGGATGCACGTCAGCCCGGCCTGATCCATAAGTTTGGCGGGCATGCCATGGCGGCGGGTCTGAGCCTTGGCGCGGACGATTTCGAGCATTTTGCGCAAGTGTTTGTCGACCTGTGCGAATCGACCATCGCCCCGGAACTGCTCCGCCCCGACTGGGCCAGCGATGGGCCCCTGACGGAAGCTGATGTGACGGTGGATACCGTGCTCGCCCTGCGCAGCGCAGGGCCCTGGGGGCAGGGCTGGGAAGAGCCGGTGTTCGATAATGACTTTGAAGTGCTCGATCAGCGCATCGTTGGTGGCGGGCATTTGAAACTGCGCCTGCGTCTGGGCCAGGGTGGCGCGGCGATCGATGCGATCGCTTTCGGTGTCGACCAGGAGCTGTCCGCCGCCAGCGTTCACCTGGTGTATCAGCTGGCCCTGAACGACTATCACCGGCCGCCGCGGCCACAGCTGATCGTGCGTGGCGCAGTCGTCGCCTGAGGAACAAGGACACCCGATCGTGTTCCGAGTGCGACCTGGGCGGCAAAAAAGCACCGGAGTCAGGTCGTCAAATAACCGGCGCTCTGCAAAGTCTGTGCCGTGATTGAAAAATTGACAAAAATTTGACGGCGCGGCCCGCAAACTGGCTCCAAGTTCAACGCAACGCCTCAGACGGCGGTATCGGGAGTCACACATGTCAGCACAACAACAACGCGGTTTCAGCCTTGTGGAATTATCGGTCGTCGTGACGATCGCGGGTATTCTGGCTGCGGTGTCGATCCCGAATCTGCGTCAACAGCAGGCCGAAAATCAGGCAGCGAAGCAGAGCAGTGAACTGGTTGGCGCCCTGGCGCTGGCGCGGATGGAAGCGGCGAACCGCAAAGCAGTCGTGACGGTCTGCCCGGTTGCCGCCAGCGACACCAGCCAGTGTGCGGCCGACAGCCTGGACTGGAGTCACGGCTGGATCGTGTTTGCCGACACCGATGGCGCGCTGGGCCAGCTCGATGCCAGTGACGAAGTGCTGCGGGTCTTTCCGGCACTGCATGGCGAGACCACCCTGCGCGGCACCGGTTCATTCATCAGCTATGCCGGCTCCGGCACCCTGGCGGCGGCTCCGGTAAAGCTGGAACTGCGTCGGGCCAGCTGCGGGGGTGCGGTAAACCGCGATGTCATCGTCCAGCGCGGCGGCCATCCTTTCGTCAAGAACGTGGCCTGCCAGGCCTGAGTCCGACTAAACGTCGGTGGTGCCTGAAGCGTGCGGTTGCCCGTCAAGCTCCAGTCGCACCCCCAGCTGCTGCGCGGCGCCGATCAGGATGCGCGTCGCGCCATTCACCAGTTCCTGCTTGGGTTGTTTGTAGGCCGTGGCGATCCAGCGTTGCGCGATGTAGATCACCGATCCCACGGCCCCGAAGATGATGACCTTCTGCTCGGCTTCGGGTGGCGCATGCTCGGCGTAGTAGGGCCGGGAAGAAGCCAGCACGAAATTCACGAAGCCACCGATACCTTCACCGTACACGCCATCCAGATTCTGTTGGCAATTGAGGATTTCGATCATCACCACGCGGCCACGCGCCGGGGCCTGGAAGAGATAATCAAAGACGGCGCGGAGTCCGGCCTCGATCATCGCGGCAGGCTGGCCTTGCCGGGCGGTCACCGCTTGCATCACCCGGGCCAGCATTTCCTTGTTGGCTTTCAGATAGGCCGCGACCAGCAAATCGTCCCGGTTCTTGAAGTGTTCGTAGAAATACCGCTTGGTGAGGCCCGCCTCGCGGCAGACCGCATCGACGCTGGTTGACGCAAAGCCGCGGCTGCCGATCACCTCCAGGCCGGCGTTCAGCAGTTTCTCACGCCGCGCCTGGTGGCGGGTATCGGCGCTTTCGCCGGCATAGCGTCCCGTGGCAACTCCTGCCGTTTCGGGCTTCCTGGAGCCCCGTTCGCTGCCCTTGGATTGACTGCTCATAAGCCTATTTGACACGACGATGTCTCAAATGTAAATTGACACAGTCGCGTGTCAGTATGGGCCGGAGTAGAGGCGCCAGGGGTCTTCGCTCCGGACGGACTGCTCACCAGAACCTCGCGCCCACAGCCGAACCACCGTCGTGTACCGCGTAATTATTGCGGGCAACGGCTCCAGAACCAGACGAAGAAGAATCGCCATGTATCTGCTCAATCCCAAGAAGTTTGCCCAGGCCTACCCCGATGAGGAGACGCGGCAAATCATGCTCAAGACCATCGACTTTTTCGAGGACATGGGTCTGGCCAAGTGCAAGGCGGATTACGAGAGCCGGCGCTGGTACACGGAGTTCCTGGAGTTCAACAAACAGGAGAAAATTTTCGCCACCCTGCTGACCCCGAAAGGCTATGGCTCGAATCCCCAAACGGCACGTTGGGACACGACACGGATCACCGATTTCGCCGAGATCCTGGGCTTTTATGGCCTCACCTACTGGTATTGCTTCCAGGTCAGCGCCCTGGGTCTGGGGCCAATCTTCATGGGCAGTAACGAAGCCCTGAAGCACAAGACCGCCCAGTTGCTCGAAGACGGGGAAATCTTCGCTTTCGGTTTGTCCGAGCAAGCCCACGGCGCGGACATCTATTCCTCGGAAATGAAGCTGATTCCCAGCGGCGACGACACCTACGTCGCACGCGGCGAGAAGTACTACATCGGTAACGGCAACAAGGCGGCGCTGGTGTCCACCTTCGGCAAGGTGGAAGGCACGGACGATTACGTGTTTTTCGCGGTCAATTCGGCGCATGAGAAATACGAGTGCGTGAAGAACGTGATCAACAATCAGGACTATGTGGCCAATTACCGCCTGCATGATTACCCGATCACCGCGGCGGATATTTCCGAGCGGGGGCCAAAAGCCTGGGATGATTCGCTCAATACCATCAATGTGATGAAGTTCAACCTGGGCTACGCCTCGCTGGGCATCTGTACCCATGCCTATCACGAGGCCATTGATCATGCCGCGAACCGCTATCTGTTCGGTCACTATGTCACCGATTTCGTGCACATCAAGCAGATTTTCGTGGATGCGTACACGCGCTTGACCGCGATGCGCCTGTTTGCCCGTCGCGCCCGTGATTACATGCGCAGTGCCGGCGAAACCGACCGGCGCTATCTGCTGTTCAATCCCATGGTCAAGATGAA
>JBFJVB010000015.1:0-38740 GCA_041624435.1 Oceanococcus sp.
ATCTACAGCTTTCTGAAGAGTTTCTATCTGGCCCCGGAGCGGACGACCGGAGTGGACAATCTGCAGTTGCCGGGTGCGTCGATGCCGCATGTGCTGGGTGGCTTGCAGGGCTATCAGGCACTGCCGGATGACGCGCACGCCGCCGAGTCGGCCGGTGGTCATGGTCCGGCCGAGCCTCAGTTCGACCTGGCCGTGCCAGGCACGCTGGAGCCGAAAGCCTACGATGCGCTGGTCGCTGATATCGTCAACTTCCTCAGTTATGTCGGCGAGCCGGGCAAGGAAAGCATGCGCGCGACCGGTGGGTGGGTGCTGCTGTATCTGCTGTTCTTGATCCCCTTGACCTACCTGATCAAGAAAGAATACTGGAAGGACGTACACTGATTTTCAGTCCGTTTCCTGTCACGAGGCCGGCATTTGCCGGCTTCGTTATTTGAGGGATCGCCGTCTTGATCTGCCGGTCCGCCGAGGTGTCTTTATGATTTCCCGTAAGCCTTATCTGTTGCGTGCCATGGTCCAGTGGGCGGAAGACAACGGTCTCACGCCGCTGGTGGCGGTGGACGCCACCGTGGAAGGCGTGCAGGTGCCGGTTGCCTATGTCGAAGAAGGACGGATCACCCTGAATGTTGGCTTCGGCGCCATGCATCAGCGCGAAATCAGCAATGAGATGCTGACCGGACACGCCCGTTTTGGTGGGCGCAGCGAGTTCCTGCAGGTGCCGATGGCGGCCGTGGCGGCCCTGGTGGTCCGGGAAACCGGCGAAGGGATGGTGTTTCCCGATGACCTGGATTCCCCGGCTATGGAGGGGGCGGCAAATGAAACCTCCGAGCCCTCAGGCTTGCGTCTGATCGATCGCCAGGGCGATGCCGGGGAGCCGGTGGGCGGCGCAGAAGGTCTGCGCGAGGTCAGTGAAGATCAGGATGGAGACGAGCCGCCACGGCCGCCGCGAGGCCGGCCGAATCTCAAGCTCATCAAGTAAGTCGGAGGTCCGCCCTAGCGCTCGGCGTCAGGCAGCATCTTGCCGGGATTGAGAATCTGCGCGGGATCGAACACCTGCTTCAATTGTCGCATCAGGGTCAGGCTGGCGGGCTCGATCTCCAGGCCGATGAAATCGCGCTTGGCCAGGCCCACGCCGTGCTCGCCTGACAGGGTCCCGCCCAATTGCAGGACGCGCTCGAATACCAGTTCCAGGCAGGCATCCAGGGCCTCAAGCTGTCCTGGTTTGGCCGGGTCGGCGAGAATATTGACGTGCACATTGCCATTGCCGGCATGGCCAAAGTTGACGATGGGCAGGCCGAAGCGCGCGGACAGTTGCTCCAGCGCCCGGATCAACTCCGGCAGGCGCGAGACCGGGACGACGACGTCCTCATTCACCTTCTTCGGGGCCAGTTTGCGCAAACAGGGTGACAGCGCTTTGCGGGCCTGCCAGATCTGTCTGGCGGCCTGCGGGTCTCGCGCCACGGACCATTCCAGGCGCTGCGGCCCCGCGGCGGCCCGGTCCACCGCCTGCAGGTCTGCTTCCAGGTTCTGGTCTGCGCCATCCAGATCGATCAGCAGCAGCGCCTGGGTGTCGCTGGGCAGGCCCAGTTGGCCGGATTCGCTGACCAGTTTCACTGCGGTGGCATCCATGAATTCCAGCGCGCAGGGCCGGGCTGGCTGGGCCATGATGGCGGCGACCGCCTGCGCCGCGGCATCCACGCTGGCGTAGGCGGCGCGCACGCTCCAGCGGCTGGGCGCCAGGGGGTGGAGCAGCAGCGTGGCTTCGGTGATGACCGCCAGGGTGCCTTCCGAGCCGATCAGCAGCCGGGTCAGATCGTAGCCCACCACGCCCTTGGTGGTCTTGCAGCCGGTGCGGATGATGCGGCCATCGCCGCTGACCGCGGTCAGCCCCAGAGTGTTCTCACGGCAGGTGCCGTACTTGACCGCTCGCGGTCCGCCGGCATTGCAGCCCAGATTGCCGCCGATGGTGGAGAAATCGGCGCTGGTGGGGTCCGGAGGCCAGAACAATTGCGCCCCCGCCGCCTGGCGCTGCACCTGGCCATTGGTCAGTCCAGCCTCGCAGCGCAGATACCGGTCGGCCGGGGAGAATTCCACAATCCTGGTCATGGCTTCCAGGCTCAGTACCAGGCCGCCATGATCGGGTACGGTGGCGCCGACCGTGTTGGTGCCGGCGCCGCGGGTGACCACCGGAATGCCCTGGGCGCTGCAATAGCGCAGCAGTGCAGCCACCTCGTCGGTACTGCGCGGTAAGGCCACCGCTTCCGGCTGGGCCATGCGCTTGCTGTTGTCGTAGCCGTAACTCAGGCACTGCGCGGGGTCGGTGAGTAGCCCCCGGTCCGACAGCAGGGCTGCCAGTTCACGCTGGGTGCGCGGGCTCAGGCGCATGGCGCCTCAAAGGCATTGCGGATCCAGCGCAGGTGTTCGCCGTCCAGTGCCACGACATCAAAGCGCAAGGGGTGTTCGTGCCAGCGTGGATTGCGGCTCAGCCAGTGCCGGGTGGCGGCGATCATGCGTCGCTGTTTGGATGCGGTCACGCTGCTGGCAGCATCCACCAGGCCGTGGCCGCTGCGGCTGCGGACTTCGACGATGGCCAGTTCGCCCTCGTCCTGCATGATCAGGTCCAGCTCGCCGAGTCGGCAATGAAAATTGCGTTCCAGGCAGCGCAGGCCCTGGCGCTCCAGATGGGCGCAGGCGGTTTTCTCCGCGGCAGGTCCGCTGTGGCTCACGACTCAGTCTGGGTGCGCGGTTCACCCTGGATGAACTGGGCGCAGGGCAGGGTTCGAACAATGCGCTGATCGATCTGGGTCAAGGTACCCGTTGCCCCGGCAATGGGGGGTAATTGCAGCCAGTTCGCATTGCGCAGCGCGCTGGCCAGCAGGTAGGCGTCATTGCCCATCGCAAACAGGCGCTGGTAACGCCGTGCGCGTTGCGGCCAGGCGGCTTCAATGGCCAGGCGGCGGCTGTTCCAGGTTTCGCTGCCGTCCAGCAACCAGGGCATGGCGCAGAACTTGATCTCGTTGAGATCCTTGTCCAGGCGTGGGTCGGGGGTGCCCGCGTAAATCCGACCACCGGAATAGATGGGCAAGTCGGTGGCGTGATAGAAGCGGAATTGCGGGCGCAACTGTCGGCCTTGTTTGGGCGACGCCGCCAGGAACAGGAACTGGGCATCCTGCCGGCGGACCGGCTGCGTATCCAGTTCCTCGCCGACCAGTCGGGCGATGGCGGCACTGCGGGCGCGGCTTTCATCCAGCTTGAGCAGATCCTTGATCACGCTGGGATAGTCTTTGGGTCCGCCATGAAAGAAACGGCTATCCACCAGGGTGCCACCCGCTTCGGTGAAGGCCTGGCTGAAAGCCGCCAGGGATCTCTGTCCCCAGTCATCATCGCTGACCAGCGCAATCGCATGGGTGTGGCCATCGGCCATGGCCTGCAGTGCCGCGGAGCGCGCATCATCCTCTGGAGACAGGCCGTATTCCAGCACCGCCGGGGCAGGAGGGGCGCCGGGGTCGCGGTAGTTCAGGGCCAGAATGGGCAGTCGCCCGCCGTTGCGACTGATGACGCTTTCGACCTGCTGTTTGTCCAGGGGGCCGACGATCAATTGTGCGCCATCGGCCACCGCCTGTTCGTAGCTGTCTATGGCATTGCTGCTGTCATACACGCGGATGTCGAGTTGCTGGGATTCGGCGGCGAAATGGGCGGCCAGAAAGCCGTCGCGCACCGCGGTGGCTGCGCCGGCCAGGCGGCCGGTCAGGGGCAGTAGCAGGCCGATTCGGCGTACTGCGGAGCGCAAGGTGGTCAACGCAATCTCTCCCGCCAGCGGCCAATAGACGGCGGTTGCGGGATGGCCAGGAAACTGGATCGTCCATTGATTCAGGGTGCCGCTCAGGCTCACTTCATCGGTCCAGAAGCGCCGGGCGATCCGGCCGAGCTCCAGCCAGCCCTGGGTGGTGGCGTCATAGCGGATCTGCGGATCGATGATCAGGAAGCGGGCGGCATCCAGCTGCAGCTGCCAGATTCGTGCATGGTTTTCCAGCTGTGCGTCGGGTTCGAGTTGGGTGCCGCGCCGGACCAGCATCAGGGTGGCCGCCTCGCCGTCATCCAGCAGTCGGTAGGCCATGGCCTGGGTGAGCCAGTAATCACTTTGCGGACGAGAGCGTTCCGGTTGGGCACTGATGCGGATGCTGCGCAGGGCCGCAGCAGCCTGCTCCTCCAGGGCCAGCAAGAGCGCCTGATAGGTGTCGAAACTGGCTCTTTGCTCCGGGCTTAATGTCACCTCGGGATACAGGGCCAAGGCCTGGCCCAGCAGTTCTAAATGTTCCGCGCGGGCAGCGGCCCAACAGGCGGTTTCCAGCGCGTCAATACGGGCCATGCCGCTGGTGCTGGCGGCGCTGTCCAGCGCCAGGGCGGCAGCCTGAGCAAATTCTCCGGCGGCAATCAGGCTGGCGGTGGTGGCTGGCGGGGGCGCTTCCGGGCTGCTTGGCGTTGGGCCGATCAGGCCGGCGCAGCCCAAAAGGCTCAGGCAGGTGGCCAGAATTGCTAAGGATTTCAGATTCATGCGGTAGTGGCATCACGCGTCGGCGTAAGCGATATAGAATAGAGGATTCTTCGGGGTGCAGGGGTATGGCCGGGCGTCTTTTCTTGGTGGGTACACCGATCGGCAACCTGGAAGATATCAGTGCTCGCGCGCTGCGCGTGCTGGCTCAGGTGGACGGTATCCTGGCCGAGGATACGCGCCACAGCAGCAAATTACTGCGCCATTACGGGATCAGAACCCCGCTCAGTGCCTGGCATGCGCACAACGAGCAGGCGCGTCTTGGGGCAGTGATGGATCGCCTGAGCCAGGGTCAGGCTCTGGCCTTGATCAGCGATGCCGGGATGCCACTGATCTCCGATCCCGGGTTCCCTTTGGTGCGCGCGGCCCGCGAAGCCGGTTACGCGATCGAGTGCGTGCCCGGCCCTACCGCTCTGATTGCGGCCCTGGTGGTCTCGGGCATGCCGGCGGAGCGCTTCGTGTTTGAGGGTTTTTTGCCGGCTCGGGGGAGCGCCAGGCGTGAGCGGCTGCTGCCCTTGGGTCAGGAGTCCAGGACCGTAATCCTTTATGAGTCGCCGCACCGGCTGCGCGCTTGTCTGGACGATATCGCCGAGGTTTTCGGGGCTGATCGCGAGGTCTGTCTGGCTCGCGAGCTGACCAAGAAATTCGAAAGCGTGCGGAGCGGAAGCGCCGCTGAACTCGCCGCCTGGGCGGGTGCGCCGGGGGATGAGGGCCGGGGCGAGTTCGTCGTCCTGATCCGCGGGCGCGAGCATGATCCGCAGCCGGCAGCCCTGGATGCCCGTGTGGTATTGAGGCAGCTGCTCACCGAGTTGCCCGCGCGCAAGGCCGCCAAGCTGACGGCGAAGCTCTGCGGTGGCAAGGCCAATACCTATTATCAGTGGACCCTGGACTGAAGCCTGGTGGGCGGGTCGTGTCTGAGCGATTTCGCGCGGCTGGGGTGGTCCGGCTGTTAGAATGGTCCTCGGAGTTGGCCAGGCAGTCGCGCGCCGAGAAATCGGCTCGAGGAAAGTCCGGGCTCCACAGGGCAGAGTGCCAGGTAATTCCTGGGGGGCGCGAGCCCACGGCTAGTGCAACAGAGAGTAGACCGCCGTCTCGCATGCGGGGCGGTAAGGGTGAAAGGGTGCGGTAAGAGCGCACCGCGTCTTCGGTAACGACAGGCGGCTAGGTAAACCCCACTCGGAGCAAGACCAAATAGGGGAGCGATCGCGTGGCCCGCGCGGCTCCCGGGTAGGTTGCTAAAGGCTTATGGCGACATAAGCCGTAGAGGAATGACTGTCCACGACAGAACCCGGCTTATCGGCCAACTCCACCATTTCCTCTCACGCCGCCGGCCTTGCGGCGGCCGGCGCCATGGGCGTTTACTCCACTTTTCTACCGTTTGTCGGGTGTTTCTTCCCGGACACTCCACTTTTCGGCCAAATTTTCCGAAAAAGTTTCACAAACGGCTGTAAGAGCGGCCTGTAAGTCTTTGTTTATAGGCTTGTTTAAGGTCTCGAAAATTCTCTGGAAAACAGCGCTAAGTTACTGTTTTTGTTTATAAAAATGCCTTGACATGGGGGGATGTCAAGCCTATAGTCTGGTCCCAAGGGGTGAGAAGTGGAGCATTGTGGGTTATTCACCTGAGGGGACCTTTGGATGTACAGCGGCACGACCGAATTAGCGATTGATACCAAGGGACGGCTTGCCGTTCCGGCGCGTTATCGCGCCTCGCTTGCGGACAGCTGCGGCGGTCGTCTGACGGTGACCCGCAGCCTGGACCAGTGTCTGCTGATCTATCCGCACCCGGAATGGGAGTTGTTTGCCGAAAAGCTGATGAGCCTGCCGTCATTGACGGCGCAGGTGAAGAAGTTGCAGCGCCATTTCCTGGGTTCCGCCGAAGAGGTGGTGATGGACAAGCAGGGTCGCGTTCAGCTGACGCCTTTCCTGCGTTCGCGGGCCGGGCTGGAGCGGGCAGCGGTGTTTGTCGGTCAGGGCGAAAAGTTTGAACTCTGGGATGCGGCGACATGGGATCGCTATCAGGATGAGGTCGAGTTGGATGCTGAATTCCTCGCCAGTCTCGGAATCTGAGCGCCCGTCGCGCGTGAAGCGTTCACATGAACCAGTGTTGCTTGAAGCGGCCCTGGCCGCCCTGGCCTTGCGTCCCGACGGGGTTTATGTCGATGCGACTTTCGGGCGCGGGGGGCATAGCCGGCAAATCCTGGATCGTCTGAGTTCGCGGGGGCGTCTGATTGTTTTCGATCAGGATCCCGAAGCTCAGGCGGTTGCGCAGGGCTGGATGCGTCAGGAGTCGCGCCTGCATCTGGAGCCCGGGAATTTTTCCGAGCTGGCGTCGCGTCTGGGCGGTCTGGGCTTGCTCGGTGCCTGTGATGGGGTGTTGTTCGATCTGGGTGTGTCGAGCCCGCAGCTGGACGAAGCCGATCGCGGCTTCAGCTTTTCCAAGGACGGGCCGCTGGATATGCGGATGAACCCTTTGCAGGGCATCAGTGCGGCGGACTGGGTGGCGAAAACCCCCTTCCGTGAAATGGCGCGGGTCTTGCGCGAGTTTGGCGAAGAGCCCAAGGCCGGGCGCATAGCCCGAGCGATCGAGGCCGCGCGCGCCGAGGCGCCGATTACCACGACTGCGGCACTGGCTGGATTGATCGAGCGGGCGGTGGGCGGTCGACGTGGCGCGCGGATTCATCCCGCGACGCGCAGTTTCCAGGCGATTCGGATTGCAGTGAATTGTGAGCTGGAGGTATTGAGCGCGGTGTTGCCGCAGGCGGTGGCGGCGCTCAAGCCGGGAGGCCGGCTGGCGGTTATCAGTTTTCATTCTCTTGAGGACCGGCTGGTCAAGCAGTTCATGCGGCGTCTGGCGCGGCCGTCCGCGCCGGATCCGGTGTCACCGGCGCCGCCAGCTCAACTGTGTCAGGTGCAGCGTTATCTGTGTGACGAGCTTGAGGCGCAGCGCAATCCCCGTTCGCGCAGCGCGGTTCTGCGGGTCGCGGAGAAATGCGCATGAGTTCATCCTGGTCGCTCGGTAGTCCTCGGTTTCGTGCCATTGCGCCCTTGCTGCTCCTGGTTGCGCTGGTGGTGTCCGCCATCGGCGTGGTGGGGATGAAGCAGCACAGCCGGGGGTTGCAGATGCGGACGCAGGAACTGGCCGCGGAGCGTGAGCGCCTGCAGGTCGAGTTCAACCAATTACGCCTTGAGCGCGGCGCTATCGGCGCGCATGCACGAATCGAAGAGCTGGCGGTGCGTCAGCTCGATATGCGGGTTCCAGACGACTATGTCATTGTCCAAGCCCCTTCCGGACACTGAATCGATGCCGCTCTGGCGACTGCATGTTCTGGTCGCCTGCATGGCCCTGGGCATGGTGGCTCTGCTGCTGCGTGCCTTTGAGCTGCAGGTGCGAGATCGTGATTTCCTGACGGCTGAGGGCGAGCGTCGGCATGTGCGGACCTTGCTGGAGCCAGGCGGTCGCGGTGCGGTGCGTGATCGGCACGGCGCACCCCTGGCCTTGAGTGCGCCTGTTGAGTCGATTTGGGTGGTGCCCTCTGCGCTGCTCGCTCAGCCGGAATACATCGCACCGCTGGCGCGGATGCTGAATCAGCAGTCGGCACAGTTGCGTGCCGACCTGGAAGCGCGCAGCGGGCGTCAGTTTTATTACCTGAGTCGGCAGTTGCCACCCAGTGAGGCCAGTCGCATTCTGGAGCTGGGCGCACCGGGCGTGTTCAGTCAGCGCGAGTATCGACGCTATTACCCGGCCGGGGAAGTGGCGGCTCAGCTGGTTGGGCTGTGCAATATCGACGGGCTTGGTCAGGAGGGCCTGGAGCGTGGTTTCGATAGCCTGCTGGCCGGGCAGCCGGGCCAGCGTCTGGTCATTCAGGATCGTCTGGGCCGGGTGGTGGACGATCTCGATGAATTCCGACCCTCCCGTCCGGGTCAGGATGTCGATCTGTCGATTGATCTGAGTTTGCAGCACACGGCGTATGCGGAGCTCAAGGCCGCGGTGGCGGCGCATTCGGCCCGCGGCGGGATTGTCCTGGTTGCCGATGTGGCGACCGGCGAGATTCTCGCCCTGGCCACTCAGCCCGGTTTCAATCCCAATGATCGCAATCACCTGGATCAAAGTCGTAGCGCCTGGAGAAATCGCGCGGCCCTGGATCAATTCGAGCCCGGCTCCACCGTCAAACCCTTGGTTATCGCCACTGCCCTGCAGCAACGGGTCGTGGCTCTGGATGCGCAGATCGAGACCGGTACCGGCTGGTTCAAAGTGGGGCGTCTGCAGATCCGGGATCACCGCGCCTACGGTGACATCGACCTGACTACCGTGCTGGCCAAATCGAGCAATGTGGCCGCCGCCAAGCTCGGCCTTCTGCTCGGTGCGGATCGCCTGTTTGACGCTTACCGCAATTTCGGTTTTGGTTACTCCACGGCCTCGGGTTTTCCCGGCGAAGTGCCCGGGCAGATCCACAGTCCCTATGAATGGGGCGAGGTCGGTACCGCGACTGCTTCTTATGGTTACGGCATGAGCGTCACGGCGCTGCAACTGGCGCAAGCTTATATGGTGCTTGCCGCAGATGGTCAGCGTCGACCCTTGTCCCTGATCAAGGGTGGTTCGGAATATGCGCCGGTGCAGGTCTTGCGGCCGGAAGTGGCTCGCACCGTGCGGCAGATGATGACCGCCGTGGTGGCTGCCGGGGGTACCGGCACCCGCGCCGCCGTGCCGGGCTACGCCGTGGCGGGCAAGACGGGCACCGTGCGCAAGGCCATTGCCGGTGGTTATGCTCAGGACCGCCATCAGGCCCTGTTTGTCGGCATGCTGCCGGCGGAGCGGCCGCGCCTGCTGGCGCTGGTCGCGATTGATGAGCCTTCGGCGGGCGTCTATTACGGTGGCCTGGTAGCGGCGCCGGTATTTTCCCGAGTGGTCAGCGCGGCGGCGCGTCTGTTGCAGATTGCGCCAGCCGACGAGACCCGCAAGCTGGCCGTAGTCGCCGGCGCCGAGGTGCCATCGTGACGACGCTGCGGCTGCATGAACTGCTCGGGGTCGAGGTGCGCCACTGCGGCGCCGATCCCATGATCACCGGCATTGCTACCGACAGCCGCCTGGTGCAGCCGGGTTTTCTGTTTTTGGCCTGTCGTGGCACCGAGTCGCATGGCTTGCTGCATCTGCGCGAGGCGCGCGAGCGCGGCGCGGTGGCGGTGGCCTGGGAGCCCAGCGCGTTGTATTCGCAGTTGAGCTGCGAGCTGCCGTGCGTGGCGATGCCCAATCTGTCCCGTCGGGTAGGCCAGATTGCTGCGCGATTCCATGCCCAGCCTTCCGCTGCGCTGTTCTGTGTGGGGGTGACCGGAACCGACGGCAAGACCTCTTGCGCGCATCTGTTTGCCCAGGCCGCCGCGGCATTGGGTCGGCGCTGCGGCCTGATCGGCACCATCGGGTTTGGCTTTCTGGATGATCTGCAGCAAGCCAGCCACACCACGCCCGATCCAGTGGCTTTACAAGCCTGGCTGGCCCGGCTTGTGGCCGAAGGTGCCGACAGTCTGGCGATGGAAGTCTCGTCCCATGCCCTGGATCAGGGCCGGATCAACGGTATGCAGCTGGATGCCGCCATCTTTACCAATCTGAGTCGGGATCATCTGGATTACCACGGCGATCTGCGCAATTACGCGCGGGCCAAACGGCGCCTGCTTGAGCTGCCGGAGCTCCAGGCTCTGATCATCAACATCGACGACGATCACGGCCACGCCTGGGCGTCCGAGATGGCGGCCAGTCGGCCGGTGGTCGCCTACGGGATCGAGCGTCAACCACAGACCCCGCGTTGGTTGCGGGCGGTGGATCTGCACAAGGTTCCTGAAGGCCTGCGCTTCACCGTGCAGACGGCGGATCAGGAGCTTCCCCTGGAATGCGGCCTGATCGGTCATTTCAATGTCTACAATCTGCTCGCGGTTGCGGCGGCATGGTGCAGTGCCGGCGTCAGCCTGGAGCGGGTTGTCGCCGCCCTCGCTGACGTGCGGACGGTGCCTGGGCGAATGGAGGCATTCCGGGCGCCGGACAAGCCTCTGGTGGTCGTGGATTATGCGCACACGCCCGCCGCTCTGGGCCAGGTTCTGCGCGCCCTCATCGAGCATCGTCGGGCCAGCGGGCGGCTGATTTGCGTGTTCGGCTGCGGCGGCGACCGCGATCGCGGCAAGCGTCCGCAGATGGCAGCGGCCGTTGCGGCGCTGGCCGATGTCATGGTGCTGACCGATGACAACCCGCGCAGCGAGGCGCCCCAGCAGATCATCGCCGACATGCTGGTCGGGGTGCCGTCCGGCCAGGAACACAGCATCATTCATGATCGCGCGACTGCGATCGATCATGCGTTGGCGCTGGCCGGACAGGATGACGTGGTCCTGGTGGCCGGCAAAGGTCACGAAGACTACCAGCAGGTAGGTACGGAGCGCCGGCCCTTTTCTGATCGGGTGCATGTGGCGGCGCGTCTTGGACAGGAGGGCCTGGCATGCAGCGCTTGAGTCAGGCCGTGACATGGATCGGCGCAGAACTCCGCGGGGCCGACGCGCAGCTCAGCGGGGCCTGTATCGATACCCGACGGCTGCAGCCTGGCCAGCTTTTCATCGCCTTGCCCGGTGAACAGGTGGACGGTCATGATTTTGTGCGCCGCGCGGCGGCCTTGGGCGCCAGCGGCGCCCTGGTCAGCCAGCCGGTGAGCAGTGATTTTCCGCAGCTGGTGGTGCCGGATGTGCTGGTCGCGATGCAGCAGCTGGCCGCGAACTGGCGCCGCGAATGGGGCGGTACGGTGGTTGGGATCACCGGTTCGAATGGCAAGACCAGTGTCAAGACCATGCTGGCGGCCATCCTGGCCCGGAGCCGGTCGATTTATGCCACCCCCGGGAACCTGAACAACCATATCGGCCTGCCCCTGTGTCTGCTCAATATTCGGCCGGAGCAGCAGCTGGCGGTACTGGAGATGGGGGCGAGTCATGCCGGCGAAATCGCCGCTCTGGCAGCCTGGGCGGCGCCGGACTATGGTCTGATTACCCAGGCCGGCGATGCCCATCTGGAAGGTTTCGGCGGGCGTGATCAGGTGGCGGCGGCCAAAGGTGAATTGTTTCAGGCCCTGGCTCCCGGCGGACTGGCGCTGATCAACGCGGATGATGCCTACGCCTCGTTCTGGCAGGAGCTGGCCGCGCCGACCCCGATCCTGCGCTTCGGGCGCTCGCCCGAGGCCGAGGTTCGCGCGCTTGATGAGCGCAACACGGCTGCGCAACAGCAGTTTGTGTTGCGGATCGGCGACGAGGCCGAGGACGTTCACTTGTCCCTGCCGGGGCGGCACAGCGTGATGAATGCGCTGGCGGCCGCGGCGGTAGCGCATGCGCTGGGTGTATCCCTGCCGGAGATTGCCCACGCGCTGGCCCAGGTGCAGCCGGTGGCCGGACGGCTACAGGTGCAGCAGCTCCCCAATGGCGTGAATCTGATCGATGACAGTTACAACGCCAATCCAGGTTCGTTGCGCGCTGCCCTGGATGTGCTGATGGCCAGTCCGGGGCCTCGCCACCTGGTTCTGGGCGATATGGCTGAACTGGGCGCCGATGGCCCGCAGCTGCATGCGCAGGCCGGGCTTGCGGCGGCCGAGGCCGGAGTGGATCAGTTGTGGGCCTGCGGGCCGCTGAGCGCCGAGGCCGCTCGGGCATTTGGTCACCCTGCGCGGAGTTTCGCTCAGCGTGCCGATCTGGCCCAGGCCCTGCAACAGGTTCTGGGCGAGGGCGGAACGGTGCTGGTCAAGGGCTCGCGCAGCGCGGGTATGGAACAGGTCGTGGCCTTGTTGCGAGGGGAAGCGTAGTCATGCTCTATCACCTGGCAGAATGGCTGACCCCGTATTTCAGTCCTTTCAATGCATTCCAGTATCTGACCCTGCGGGCGATCATGGGGGTGCTGACAGCGCTGGGATTCAGCTTGTTGCTCGGCCCCGTGCTGATTGATTTGCTGGTTCGCAAACAGATTGGCCAGCAAGTGCGTGATGACGGTCCCAAGTCGCATTTTTCCAAGGCCGGGACACCGACCATGGGGGGCGCGCTAATCATCGCCGCAGTCGCGGTGGCCACGGTGCTCTGGGCTGACCTGGGTAATTTGTATGTCTGGATCGCCTTGCTCTGCACCCTGGCGTTCGCCGCGATCGGTTTCGTGGATGACTATCGCAAGCTCAAATACAAGAACTCGGCGGGTCTGTCCGCGCGGGCGAAATATGGCTGGCAGAGCATCGCCGGCCTGGCCACGGTGGGCCTGCTGTGGGCCTTCGCCGATGCTCCGGCCAACACCAGCCTGTACCTGCCGCTGCTGAAGGATGCGGTGATTCCGCTGGGCGGATTCTTCTGGATCTGGGGTTATGTGGTCATCGTGGGCAGCAGCAACGCGGTGAATCTGACCGACGGACTGGATGGTCTGGCCATCATGCCCTGCGTGATGGTCGCCGCTGCACTGGGCGTGTTCGCGTATGTCACCGGCCACGTGAAATTCTCCGAGTATCTGGGGATTGCCTATATCGCCGGGGTCGGCGAGGTGCTGATTTTCTGCACGGCCATCTGCGGCGCCGGTCTGGGTTTTCTCTGGTTCAACACCTATCCGGCGCAGATGTTCATGGGCGATGTCGGCGCGCTGGCGCTGGGCGCGGCCCTGGGCGTGGTCGCCCTGATCGTGCGCCAGGAAATCGTGCTGTTCATCATGGGCGGGGTGTTTGTCGCCGAAACCGTCTCGGTGATCCTGCAGGTGGGCTCCTACAAGCTGACCGGGCGGCGCATTTTCCGCATGGCGCCCCTGCACCATCACTACGAGCTCAAGGGTTGGCCGGAGCCCAAGATCATTGTTCGCTTCTGGATCGTGACCCTGATCCTCGTCCTCATCGGTCTGGCGACCCTGAAGGTGCGCTGATGAACTGGTCACGGCAACATCTGCTGGTGGTGGGGCTTGGCCTCACCGGGTGGTCGATCGTCCGTTACCTGCACGCGCAGGGCGCCCGGCTGCGGGTTTGCGACAGTCGCATCGCGCCACCGTATGCCGCCGATCTGAGTCGGGCCTATCCGGAGGTGCCGTTGCTGGCCGGCGGTCTGGATCCGGCCGCGCTGGATGGTGTGGATGGTCTGGTAGTTTCCCCGGGTCTGGATCTGGGCCTGCCGTTCTTCCAGGCGGCACGGGAGCGCGGCCTGCCGCTGCTGGGTGACATCGAGGTGTTTGCCCGGGATAACCGGACTCCGGTGCTGGCGGTGACGGGTTCGAACGGCAAGAGCACGGTGGTCAGTCTGCTGGGCCGCATGGGGCAGGAAGCCGGATTGCGCGTGCTGGTGGGCGGCAACATCGGCACGCCTGCGCTGGATCTGCTGGGCCAGCCGGCGGACCTGATCGTGCTGGAGCTGTCCAGTTTTCAACTGGAGTTGACGATGAGCTTGCGCTGCGTCGCTGCTTGCGTGCTCAATCTCAGTGCCGATCACATGGATCGTTATTCCGATTTGCCAGCGTATGCACGGGCCAAGGCGCGGATTTTCGCCCAGGCCGAATGCGCCGTGGTAAACCAGGACGATGCCGCCGCTCAGGCCCTGGCGCCGGGGCATTTGCCGGTCAAGAGCTTTTCTCTGACCGGCGAGGCCGATTTTCAGGTGAGCCATGGCGCCCTGACAGCTCACGGCCAGGCTTGGCTGCCTGTCGACCGTCTGAAGGTCCTGGGTGCGCATAATCAAGCCAATGTGCTGGCTGCGCTGGCCCTGGGCGAGGCGGCCGGTCTGCCCCGCGCCGCCATGCTCAAGGCCGCCGGTGAGTTTCCCGGCCTGCCGCACCGCTGCGAATGGGTGGCCGAGCGCGCGGGCGTGCGCTGGATCAACGATTCCAAGGGCACCAATGTCGGCGCCACGCTGGCGGCTCTGCAGGGGCTTGAGCCGGGTGTCGTATTGCTGGCCGGAGGCCAGGCCAAGGGCGGCGATTTCCGGCCCTGGTGCAGCCCGTTACGGGACAAGGGGCGGGCGGTGCTGTTGTTTGGACAGGATGCGGGGCTGATGGCCACCGATCTGGCCGAGCTGGGCGAGCAGATTCTGGTGCGTGAGGTCGGTGACCTGCCCGCCGCGGTGAGCCAGGCCGCGGATCTGGCTCAAGCCGGTGACAGCGTATTGCTGTCGCCGGGCTGCGCCAGTTTCGATCAATTCAGCGGTTACGCAGAGCGTGGCGAGCGTTTTGCCGCTCTGGTCAGGGCGCTGCCATGAGCATGGCTCTGAGTCTGGGCCCATTGGGCTTTCGTCCCCAGGAGCTGGATCGGCAACTGCTGTGGCCGTTTATCCTGCTCCTGTCTCTGGGCCTGGTGATGGTGGCCTCGGCATCGGTTGCGGTGGCGGATCGTTCCACCGGCGACAGCTTTCATTACCTCTACCGGCAGCTGGCCTACGCGGGTATCGGCTTGCTGGCGCTGGCCATGATGCTGAGCATCCCGTTGCAGGTATGGGAGCGCAGCAGTTTTCTGCTGCTGGCCGCGGCTTTGCTGCTGCTGGCAATCGTGCTGTTCCCGGGCGTGGGGCGGGAAGTCAATGGCGCGCGGCGCTGGCTGAATCTGGGCGTGGT
Source organism: Oceanococcus sp. (assembly GCA_041624435.1). Taxonomy (GTDB): domain Bacteria; phylum Pseudomonadota; class Gammaproteobacteria; order Nevskiales; family Oceanococcaceae; genus Oceanococcus. The sequence continues at coordinate 15,126 of JBFJVB010000015.1, forward strand.
GCAACTTCAGGCCTCGGAGCCGGCCCGTCTGATGATGTTCCTGTATCTGTCGGCCTACGCGGTACGCCGTGCCGAACAGCTGCGCTCGGGCTGGAGTGGCTTGCTGATGCCGCTGTTGCCGCTGGCTGCCGCGGTGGTGCTGCTGCTGCTGGAGCCGGACTTCGGCGCTTCCGCCGTGCTGATGGCGGTGAGTTTCATGTTGCTGTTTGTGGCCGGCGCCCGGTTGCGTGATCTGGCGGTCATCGGCGGTCTGGCGCTAGGCGCCATCATCGCATTGATGATGTCGGCGCCTTATCGGGTCGAGCGTTTGCTGACTTTTCGTGACCCCTGGGCGAATGCCTTCGATGGCGGTTTCCAGCTGACCCAGTCCTTGATTGCGATTGGCCGCGGTGAATGGTTTGGTGTCGGTCTGGGTAACAGCGTGCAGAAACTGCTGTACCTGCCAGAAACCCATACGGATTTCATCTTCGCTATCTTCGCCGAGGAATTCGGGCTGCTCGGGGTGCTGGTTCTGTTCGGCTTGCTGGCCGCCTTGCTGCGCGCCAGCATGCGCATCGCCAACCGGGCGCGAGCCCAGCAGCAATTGTTTGGTGCCTATGTCGTCACCGCCATCGGTTTGTGGATGGTGTTGCAGGCCTTGCTGAATATCGGCGTCAACATGGGCGTACTGCCAACCAAGGGCTTGCCTCTGCCATTCATCAGCTACGGTGGCAGCAGTATGGTGAGTTGTTGTGCGGCGATCGGATTGATGCTGCGGGTCAGCCTGGAAGCCCGAAGGGCGGAGGGTGGCCGATGAAACTGCTGGTCATGGCTGGAGGAACAGGCGGGCACGTGTTTCCGGCCCTGGCCGTGGCCGAGAAGCTGCGCGCCGAGGGTGTGGAAGTGTTGTGGATGGGCACCCGCCGCGGCTTCGAGGCCAAGGCCGTTCCGGCTGCGGGTTTTGACATGGCCTGGGTCGAGGTCGGCGGGGTCCGGGGGAAGGGTCTCATGACCTTGCTGTTCGCACCTTTGCAGGTGCTGCGTGCAACCTGGCAGGCCCTGCGCATCCTGCGCGGTTTCCGGCCCGGTCTGGTGCTCGGCATGGGCGGTTACAGCGCGGGTCCCGGTGGCGTGGCCGCCTGGCTGCTGCGGGTGCCGCTGATCATCCATGAGCAGAATGCTGCGGCCGGAACCACCAACAAGCTGCTGGCGCGCCTGGCGCGACATGTTCTGCAAGCCTATCCGGCCCCTTTCGCAACCCATCCCAGGGCCGTGACCGTAGGCAACCCGGTGAGAGACACGCTGCTTGGTCTGCCCGGCCCGGCCGAGCGTGGCCTGGGTACGCATCGACCCGTTCGTATTCTGGTGCTGGGGGGCAGTCTGGGCGCCCTGGCCCTGAACCAGACCGTGCCAGCGGCGCTGGCCCGTTTTGCTGGTCGGATCTGTATCCGCCATCAAGCGGGCCGCACGCTGGCGGCGGCCCAACAGGCCTATGCAGCGGTGGCACACAGTGCGCCCCTCGAGGTGGAACTGGTGGAGTTCATCGACGACATGGCGGGCAGTCTGGCCTGGGCCGATCTGCTGATCTGCCGCGCTGGGGCTCTGACCCTGGCGGAAGTGGCGGCCGTGGGTGTGGGCAGTATTCTGGTGCCGTTTCCGCATGCCATCGATGATCATCAGACGCGCAATGCGGAACATCTGGTGCGGGCCGGGGCGGCGCTGCTGCAGCCCGAAGCCAGCCTGAGCGCCGCGGGTCTGGCCGCCGAACTTCAGTCCTTGCTGGACGCGCCGGCGCGCCTGCTGGCGATGGCCCAGGCCGCTCGTGCCTGCGCCCGGCCGGAGGCCACCGAAGAGATTGCCACCTACTGTCGGCCGTATCTGGGACTGGCTGGTCGTGAGGAGGTCGCATGATCGACGCACAGGGACTGCGCCAGATGCTGGCCGCCCGGATGGGTAAGGTGCACGTCATCCATTTTGTCGGCATCGGCGGCTCCGGCATGGCCGGGATTGCCGAGGTGCTGCTCAATCTGGGGTATCAGGTGACCGGAACCGATCTGGGCGACACGCCGGTGACCCGGCGGCTGGTGGCGCTTGGAGCAAAGATCAGCCGTGGCCATCGGGCCGAAGCCGTGCAGGGCGCGGATGTGGTGGTGCGTTCCACCGCCATCACTGCGGACAATCCTGAACTGATCGCGGCCGCGGCGGCACGGATTCCGATTATCCGGCGCGCCGAGATGCTGGCCGAACTGATGCGTTTCAGGATCGGTATCGCCATCGCCGGCACCCATGGCAAGACCACCACAACCAGTCTGACCGCGGCGGTGCTGGCGGCAGGCGAGCTCGATCCCACCTATGTGGTGGGTGGAAAAGTGAAAAGCTCGGGCAGCAATGCGCAACTGGGTGCCGGGCCGTATCTGGTCGCGGAGGCGGACGAATCCGATGCCTCGTTCCTGCACCTGACGCCGATGATCGCGGCCGTGACCAATATCGATGCCGATCATCTGGAAACCTACGGCGGCGACTTTTCCAGGCTTTGCGACAGTTTTCTGGAATTCCTGCATTTCCTGCCCTTCTACGGCCTGGCTGTGCTGTGTGCTGACGACGAACATCTGGCCCGGTTGATTCCCCAGGTGGGCCGCCCGGTTACCAGTTACGGGATCAGCGCCCAGGCCGATATTCGCGCCGTCGACCTGCACAGCGATGCGGGTGGCACCCGTTTTCGCGTGGTCGGTGCGGCGCCGGAAGATTTCACCATCCGGCTGAACATGCCGGGCCGGCACAACGTGCTGAATGCCCTGGCCGCCATCGCCATCGGCCGCGAGCTGGGTGTGTCGGAGGCGGCTATTCAGACCGCTCTGGACGGTTTTCAGGGGATCGGGCGGCGCGCCGAACGCCTGGGTATGCTGCGTTTGAAACAGGGTGAAGCCCTGTTTATCGACGACTACGGCCATCATCCGCGCGAGATCGCCTGCACCATCGCCGCGATGCGTGAGGCCTATCCCGAGCGTCGCCTGGTCGTGGCATTCCAGCCGCATCGCTACAGCCGTACCCGCGACTTGTTCGATGATTTCGCCGAGGTGCTGGGTGCCACGGATGTGCTGTTGCTGACCGAGGTCTACCCGGCGGGTGAGGCGCCCATCGCCAACGCGGATGGGCGCAGTCTGGCCCGAGCCGTGCGTCTGCGCGGTGATGTGGAACCCATCTTCGTTGCAGAACTCGACGAGTTGCCACATCGACTGGCCAGTGTCCTGGCCGATGGCGATCTGTTGCTCAGCCTGGGCGCAGGCAGTATCGGTCAGCTGGCCCAGACTCTGGCCAGCGAGGGCTTGCCACTATGAGCGCCTGGTCCGGTGATTTGCGTCACGCTGAACCCATGAGTCGGCACACCAGCTGGCGCGTGGGCGGGCCGGCGGATATCTGGTATCGGCCGCGTGACCGTGAGGACCTGTGCCACTTTCTGGCCGAACAATCCGGGCCCGTGCTGTGGCTGGGGCTGGGCAGCAACCTGCTGGTGAGAGACGGCGGGATCCGCGGTGCCGTGGTTACCGTGTATGACGCTTTGAGCGACATTCGCCCGCTCGCCGGGCATCGGGTCCATGTGGAATCCGGCGTGCATTGCGCCCGTCTGGCCAAGTACTGCGCGGCCCAGGGGCTGGCGGGTGCGGCCTTCTTTGCCGGAATCCCGGGGACTCTGGGCGGGGCGCTGGCGATGAATGCCGGCGCTTTTGGAGACGAAACCTGGCCTCACGTGCGTCGGGTCGAAATGCTGGATGCACAGGGCCGAACTCACGCATTGCCGGCTGAGGAATTCGCCTTTGGGTATCGCAGCGTGAAATCGCCGATCCCTGACGGTTTTTTCCTGGCGGCCGAGCTGGAGTTCGCGGCCGGAGATGCGGTGGCCGAAGCGGCGGCCGTTCGGGCCTTGCTGAGCAAGCGGCGTGCCAGTCAGCCGGTGGGTCAGCCGAGCTGCGGGTCGGTGTTTCGCAATCCGCCCGATGATCATGCGGCCCGCCTGATCGAATCCTGCGGCCTCAAGGGCTTTCGGATCGGTGGCGCTCAGGTCGCCGAAAAACACGCGAATTTCATTCTCAATACCGGTCAGGCCAGCGCCGCCGACATCGAGGCCCTGATCGAGCATGTGCGTGCCCAGGTCGAGCAGCGTTGCGGCGTCGCATTGCAGGCCGAAGTGCGGATTGTCGGGGAGAAGGCGGTATGAAACCCCAGGATCTGGGTAAGGTGGCGGTACTGCATGGCGGCTGGTCGGCCGAGCGGGAGGTGTCGCTGGAAAGCGGACAGCATGCCCACGCCGCCCTGCTGCGACGCGGCGTCGATGCGCTCCTGATCGATGCCACTCCCGAGCGCGTGCTGAGCTTGCGTTCGGAGGCGGTGGACCGGGTCTTCATCGCCCTGCACGGTCGTGGTGGTGAGGACGGCCAGGTCCAGGCCGCCCTGGAATTGCAGGGTTTGCCCTATACCGGCAGCGGCCTGGCCGCTTCCGCTCTGAGCATGGACAAGGCCATGACCAAATCGGTCTGGCGCTCGCACGGCGTGCCGACACCAGCCAGCATGGTGTTGCCGGCGGATTTCGATCCCGCCGCCGTGGTCGCGGAGCTGGGATTGCCGATCTTCGTCAAGCCGATGAGTGAAGGCTCCAGCATCGGCATGAGCAAGGTGTGTGATGTCGCGGGTCTGCGCCCGGCTTATGCACTGGCGGCGCAGTTTGACAGGCGGATCCTCGCCGAGCGTTTCATCGCCGGCCAGGAATACACCGCCGCCATCCTCAACGGCCGGGCGCTGCCGCTGATTCGGGTCCAGCCCAAGGCTGAGTTCTATGATTATCATGCCAAGTATCAGGCTCAGGACACGGCGTATCACTGTCCCAGCGGGCTATCCGCTGAGCGAGAAGCGCAGTTGCAGCAGCTGGCTCTGCGTGCTTTTTCGGTCTGCGGTGCGCGTGGCTGGGGACGCGTCGATTTCTTCCTGGATGAGGCTCAGCAGCCCTGGTGCCTGGAGATCAATACCGTACCGGGACTCACCGGACATTCACTGGTGCCGATGGCCGCAGCCGCAGCCGGCATCGATTTTGACGAGCTGGTCTGGCAGATCTTGCTGGGCAGTGTCGAGGCTCAGTCATGAGCGCCCAGGTGAGCGTGTCCCGGTCCTTGCCGTCGCTGGATTACGGTGTGGGCGCCGGCGTCGCCCTGCTGTTGGCGGGTCTGATCGGTTACGGCCTGGCCAGGGCCGGCGCCGAGCCCTTGCAGATGTCCGTCTATGGCGAGCTCGGCCAGATTCCGCTGGAGGCGGTGAACCAGACTGTCGCGCCCTTCTTGCCGCAGGGATTCTTTCAACTCGACGCGGATATGCTGGAGCGCCGGATCGAACAGCTGCCCTGGGTGCGTAAGGCTCAGGTCGAGCGGCTGTGGCCCAACCGGCTGGCCGTCCGGCTGGAAAGCTATGCGGTACTGGCGCATTGGGGTGACGGCGCGGTGCTGACCACCGATGGCAGCCTGATTGAGCCGCTGGAACGGCCCAGCCAGGGTCTGACCGTGCTGGCGCCGGACGCGTTTGCCACCGCGGTCTACCAGGATCTGTCGGCGATCTTGCCGCGCATGCCGGCAGATTGGAGCCTGATGCAGTGGCAGGTGTCTGCAACGGGCGACCGCCAGGCGCGGGTGCAGGTCGCGGGCCAGCCCATCACCCTGGAGTTCGGCCGCGAGCCGGTGGCCGAAAAATTCAAACTACTGGCGGACCTGGTTCTGCCGATCTTGCAACCACGCCTGGCGCAGCTTGAGGTGGTGGATCTGCGTTATCGCAACGGCTTCGCAGTTCGCTGGTCCGGGGATGCGGCAGTTCGGGAAATGAGCTATGAGTAAACGAGCCGATCGAAGCAATCTGATCGTGGGCCTGGATGTGGGGACTTCCAAGATCGCCGCCATCGTCGGCGAGGTAGGCAGTAGCGGCGAGGTTGAGGTCGTCGGATTCGGCACCCACCCCTCGCGTGGCCTGAAAAAAGGCGTGGTGGTCAATATCGAGGCGACGGTTCAATCGATCAAGCGCGCGGTTGAAGAGGCCGAGCTGATGGCCGGTTGCCGGATTCAATCGGTGTACGTGGGTATATCGGGAAGCCACGTGCGCAGTCTGAACTCGAATGGCATCGTCGCCGTACGCAACCGCGAAGTCAGTCAGCACGATGTCGACCGGGTAATCGATGCGGCCTGTGCGGTGGCCATTCCGGCCGATCAGAAACTGCTGCACGTATTGCCCCAGGAATTCATCGTCGACGATCAAGGCGGTATTTCGGAGCCGATCGGGATGTCCGGGGTGCGGCTGGAAGTGCGGGTGCACATGATCACCGGCAGTGTCAGCGCCGCCCAGAACATCGCCAAGTGCGTCGAACGTTGCGGCCTGCAGGTCGACAAACTGATTCTGGAGCAACTGGCATCGAGTTACGCGGTTCTGCTCGAGGACGAAAAGGAACTCGGCGTCTGCCTGATCGATATCGGCGGCGGTACGGCTGACATCGCGGTATTCGAACACGGTGCAATCCGCCACACCGCGGTGATCCCGATCGGCGGCGATCACGTGTCCAACGATATTGCGGTCGCGCTGCGGGCGCCGCCCAAGCACGCCGACGAGATCAAGATCAAACACGGCTGCGCCTTGCCCGAGTTGCTGGACGGCGAAGAAATGATCGACGTGAGCGAGGTGGGCGATCGGCCGAATCGGCGCATGTCCAAGCATGTGCTGACCGAGGTGATCCGGGCGCGCATGGAAGAGCTGTTCCGTTTGATTCTGCGAGAAGTGCGCCGTGGTGGTTTCGACACGATGCCCGCAGGTGGTGTGGTTCTGACCGGCGGCAGCTCGCAGTTGCGTGGAGCGGTCGAACTCGCCGAAGAGATTTTCGAAGTTCCGGTACGCCTGGGTCTGCCGACCGAGGTGCATGGTTTATCCGACGTGGCAGGAAACCCTGGACATGCCACGGGAGTCGGTTTGTTGCGGTTCGGCAGCCAGAGCCTGCCGCAGGCGCCAGGGAAATATGGCGATTCGGGTTTTGCGCAAGTGCTTGCACGAATGAAGAGTTGGTTTCAGGGCAAATTTTAATCTTGTTTACGGGCGAAGGAGTTAGACAATGGGCGAAGTATTTGAAGTAATGGAAACTCAGACCAAGGAAGCAGTTATCAAGGTCGTGGGTGTGGGGGGCGGTGGCAGCAATACCGTCAATCAGATGGTTGCGGCCGGGATCAAGGGCGTGGAGTTCATCTGTGCCAATACCGATGCTCAGCATCTGCGCCGTTGCAAAGGTGACGTGCTGCTGGCGATCGGTCAGCAGATCACCCGCGGCCTGGGCGCTGGTGCCGATCCCAATGTGGGGCGGCAGTCGGCACTGGAAGATCGCGAACGCATCATCGAACTGATTGATGGTACCGACATGTTGTTCATCACCGCCGGCATGGGGGGCGGAACAGGAACCGGTGCGGCGCCAGTGGTGGCTGAGATCGCCCGGGAAATGGGCATTTTGACGGTCGCGGTGGTGACCAAGCCGTTCCAGTTCGAGCGGGCCAAGCGAATGACCGTGGCCAAGCACGGAATCGACGAGCTGAACAAGCACGTGCATTCGTTGATCGTGATCCCGAACGAGCGCCTGCTTCCGGTACTGGGCAAGGGTGTGTCGATGCGCGATGCGTTTACGGCCTCGAATGACGTGCTCCACAATGCGGTGCAGGGCATCGCCGAAATCATCAGTTGTGAAGGCGAAATGAACGTCGATTTCGCCGACGTGAAGAAAGTCATGGGTGTGCAAGGTATGGCGATGATCGGCATCGGTACGGGTAAGGGCGAGGATCGGGCCAAGCTCGCCGCCCAGGCCGCGCTGTCCTGTCCTTTGCTGGAAGAGCTGTCGATTCAGGGGGCCGAGGGTCTGCTGGTGAATGTCACCGGCGCCAACCTCACCATTGACGAATACACTCAGGTGATGGAATTGATGACCGAAGCGGCATCCGAGTCAGCCGAAGTGATCGTGGGTACCGTGGACGATCCGGATGCGGGTGAAGATCTGCGCGTGACCGTGGTCGCAACGGGGCTGGATTCCCAGCTCAAGCGCAGCATGCCCGAGCCAGCGTCGGCACGGGTTACTTCGATCAATCAGGCCAAGGTGGCTCCGCAGCCGGTGGACACCAATCTGGGCGAGTTGAATAAAGCGGCGATGCCCAAGCGCGCAGCGGCCGGTGGCGCCCGGGGGCTGGATGCAGGGAATGCCGCGCCCAGCCTGCGTGATGACGACTGGCTGGATGTGCCCGCTTTCCTGCGGACTCAGGCAGACTGAAGACAAGGTCCCCGCTCCGCGTCTGAAGGGGCGCGGACCAGGGATTTGCAGGCTACAACCCGGTGCGATTTCGCACCGGGTTTTTTTTGCCTGAAGACCATCCTGTAAGCGCTTGATCAGGGTACATAAATCGATAATAATGTTGCATTGCAGCATCAATATTTGTAGTATAGTCGCAACCGAATCCGTCTTTGCTTCGTCATTAAGCACGCAAGCCGAGGATTCAGAGGCGACCAGGAGACGCTGTAGATGCTTAGACAACGGACATTACAAAGCGATATTCGCGCTACGGGTGTGGGCCTTCACTCCGGTGACAAGGTTTCCTTGCACCTGCTGCCCGCGCCGGTCAATACCGGGATCGTATTTCGCCGGATGGATCTGCGTCCGGTTGTCGAGGTGCCTGCGGCGGCGGCCTTGGTCAAGGATACGACCATGTGTACCGCCCTGGAGCAGGATGGCGTGCGCGTGGCCACAATCGAGCATCTGATGTCAGCGTTCTCGGGCCTGGGAATTGACAATGCTTACGTGGAGTTGTCCTCGCCCGAAGTCCCGATCATGGATGGCAGCGCGGGCCCGTTCGTGTTTCTGATTCAATCGGCAGGCATTGCCGAGCAAAGCGCCCCCAAGCGCATGATCCGGATTCGCAATCCCATTACCGTCAGTGACGGCGACAAGTGGGCGCGCTTCGAGCCCTACGACGGCTTTCGTATCGATTTCGCGATCGAATTCGATCACCCGGCTTTCGTTGACGGCGTCCAAAGCGCCTGCATCAATTTTGGCAGCAGCAGTTATGTGCGCGAGGTGAGTCGCGCGCGTACCTTTGGTTTTATGCGCGATATCGAATATCTGCGTTCGCATAATCTGGCCCTGGGTGCCAGCCTGGATAATGCGATCGGTCTGGATGACTACCGTGTTCTCAACGAAGATGGCTTACGCTACCGCGATGAGTTCGTGCGTCACAAAATCCTTGATGCGGTGGGCGATCTGTACCTGATGGGACACGGCATTGTCGGTGCGTACAGCGGCTTCAAGTCCGGACATGCCTTGAACAACCGGCTGGCGCGGGCCTTGCTCGCTGATGCCTCGGCTTACGAGATCGTGACCTACGAAGATCAGGTGAAGGCGCCGGTGAGTTATTCACCGGGACTGGTGCAAGCCTAAGCGGGTTTGCTGATAAAGGCTTTCGGGCGGACGTGAATCTGGCAACGTGACAAATTCAATCGGTAGTTAGAATTTACGCTTTTCAGTATGAAGGGGCTTCGATACCGTAGGTCGGTCGCCCATAAGGGGGAGTCGGTGCAGAGCACCAAACTGTCATCATCGATGCAGGCGACTTGGACATGGCCGCGAAAGGCGGACGGCAGGCGCTGTTCGAGCAATGACTGGATTTTGCAATGCAGGTCGACCCGTGACCAGAGACCGGCCAAGGCGTTTTGGCTGAGGTCCGAGAATTTATAGCGACTCACAGTAGCGCTCGAGGAGAAGTTAACCGATGCCCAGTGTATCGATACAGGACATCAAGGTGGAAGTAATGAGTTTTTCGCTGCGGGTTTCGCTCGCCATGGCAAGCCTGCTGGTGTTGGTGGTGGCGGGTGCCGCCTTTCTGCTCGGCCAGGCTACGGCCGAGCCACGGGCGGCCACCACGGGAATCAGCCTGGAGCACATCAAGGAAATCCGGCCGGCCTTGCTGGAGCAACGCGCTCGCCTGAACGAGAGCCGGCAACAGTTGGCGGCCAACCAGGCGGCGATCGCCCGTCGTCTGGGGCAGATGCAGGCCGAAATCCTGCGGCTGAATGCTGCCGGGCAGAAATTGACCCAGCTGGCTGATCTGAGCGAGGAAGAATTTGATTTCGCCTCCGCGCCGGCCGTGGGTGGTCCGGCGCAGCCCGGTGATGAATTGCTGGCACCAACCAATGATGCCCTGGATCAACTCGAGTCGGAACTGGCATTGAAGGAGCGCCAGCTGGATGTGCTGGAGCACCTGTTGCTGGTCAGTCAGTTGCATTCCGAGCGCTATCCCTCCGGCTGGCCAGTGCAGAAAGGCTGGATCTCGTCGGTCTTTGGACGGCGCATGGATCCCTTCACCGGTCGCACCGTCAAGCACAGCGGGGTGGATTTCGCCGCACGATACGGTAGCGATGTCGTGGCGGTGGCCGGCGGGGTCGTGTCTTTTGCCGGCGTTCGCAGCGGTTATGGCAACGTGGTTGAAATCAATCATGGCAACGGCTACGTGACCCGCTACGGTCATAACAGCAAAAATCTGGTCCGCAGTGGTGATCGGGTGGTCAAGGCGCAGCCCATCGCGATGGTCGGCCAGTCCGGGCGCGCGACCGGGCCGCATGTGCATTTCGAAGTGCTGGTCGACGGCCAGCGGATCGATCCGGAACAGTACATCGCGCGACGCTGAGTCGCTCACGGCGCGTCTGAATGCGGCCGCCACTCCAGCGGCTCGCCTGATCTGGGGCGGTCGTGAGGTGTGGGTTGCCAAATCCCGCGCCGCCGATTGGCCTGTGTCTCGCTGAGAGACGGTAAAACACAGTATCATTAGCGCTTTTGTCTCCCCGGATTCGGGGCAACTAAGCACCCAAAACATGGCCAACCTCCTCAGCAAGATATTTGGCAGCAGCAATCAGCGGATGCTGAATCGCCTGCAGCCTGTCGTCGTCAAAACCAACGCTCTTGAGGCCAGCATCAGCAAGCTGAGCGACGCTCAGCTTCAGGCCAAGACCGATGAATTCCGGCAGCGCCTGAAAGATGGCACCACTGTCGATGCGCTGATGCCCGAAGCCTTCGCGGTCGCGCGCGAAGCCGGCAAACGGGTTCTGAACATGCGCCATTTCGATGTGCAGCTGATCGGTGCGGCGGTATTGCATCAGGGTCGCATCGCCGAAATGCGCACCGGTGAAGGGAAAACGCTGGTGGCCACGCTGGTGGCCTATCTGAACGCACTGCCCGGCGATGGCGTGCATGTGGTAACCGTGAACGATTACCTCGCCCGGCGCGATTCGGAGTGGATGGGCAAGTTGTACGGCTTCCTGGGTTTGACCACCGGGGTAGTGGTGCATGGCCAGAATACCGAGGAAAAGCGCGCGGCTTACGCGGCTGACATCACCTACGGCACGAACAACGAATTTGGCTTTGACTACCTGCGCGACAATATGGCGTTCCGGGTGGAAGACCGGGTGCAGCGCGGCCAGGCGTTCGCGGTAGTCGATGAGGTCGACTCCATCCTGATCGATGAAGCGCGCACGCCGCTGATCATCTCGGGGCCGACCGATGATGATCCCGAGCTGTACCGCAAGATGAACGCGCTGGTCCCCAAGCTCAAGCCACAGCAGGAGGAAGATGGTCCGGGAGACTTCTCGATCGACGAGAAAACCAAACAGGTCTATCTGAGCGAGGAGGGTCATGCCGCTCTGGAAGCCCTGTTCGAAGGCGCCGGACTACTCAACGAAGGCAGTCTCTATGACGCCTCGAATATCATCCTGATGCATCATGCGATGGCCGCACTGCGGGCGCACTCGCTGTATCAGAAGGATGTGGAATACATCGTCCGGGACGGCCAGATCATCATCATCGATGAGTTCACCGGCCGCATGATGCCGGGGCGGCGCTGGTCCGATGGCTTGCATCAGGCGATCGAAGCCAAGGAAGGGGTGAAGATCCAGCAGGAGAATCAGACCCTGGCCTCGATCACCTTCCAGAATTACTTCCGGCTGTATAACAAATTGTCGGGAATGACCGGTACGGCCGATACCGAAGCTTTCGAATTCCAGCAGATTTACGGCCTGGAAGTCGTGGTCGTGCCAACGAACAAGCCGATGGTCCGGGATGATTTACCGGATCAGGTGTTCATGACGGCCGAGGAGAAATATGCCGCCGTGGCCCGCGACATCCAGGAGGCGACCGAGCGGTCTCAGCCCGTGCTGGTGGGTACGGCTTCGATCGAAACCTCTGAAATTCTGTCGCGCGAATTGACCCAGCGCAAGATCGAGCATGAAGTGCTCAATGCCAAGCAGCATGAACGTGAAGCGGATATTGTGGCCCAGGCCGGGCGCCCCGGCAGTGTGACCATCGCCACCAACATGGCCGGCCGCGGAACCGATATCGTGCTGGGTGGCAATCTGGATGCTGAACTGGCCAAGCTCGACGAGGCTGACCAGGAAGGTCGAAAGCATGCCACCCACGAATGGCGCAAGCGACACGAGCGGGTGATTGCGGCCGGCGGACTGCTGGTGCTGGGTTCCGAGCGCCATGAGTCGCGCCGGATTGATAATCAGCTGCGGGGCCGGTCCGGGCGTCAGGGTGATCCTGGGCGCACGCGTTTTTACCTGTCCTTAGACGACAGCTTGATGCGCATCTTCACCCCGCCGCGGCTGCGGAGCATGCTGCAGGGCCTGGGCATGGAGAAGGGTGAGGCGATTGAGCACCGCTGGGTGACGCGTTCCATCGAAACCGCTCAACGCAAGGTCGAGGCGCACAACTTCGATATTCGCAAAAACCTGCTCGAGTACGACAACGTCTCCAATGATCAGCGCCGGGTCATCTACGACATGCGCGATGATTTGCTGTCCAACGACTCGCTGCGCGATGCCGTGATGCAGATTCGCCACGATGTGGTCGAAAAAGCCTTCCGCAGCTGTATTCCCAGAGGCAGTGCCGAAGAGGTCTGGCGCCTGGGTGATCTCCGGGAAGGTCTGGCCCGTGAGTTCGGTTGCGAGGTCGATCTGGACGCCTGGCTGGCGGAGGACAAGAGCCTTTCCGATGACGACCTGTTGCGCCGGATTCTGGAGCAGATTGAAAGCAGTTACGCGGCCAAACGGGAGCAGGCCGGTGATGAGTCGCTGGATCATTTTGAGAAAGCCATCATGCTGCAGGTTCTGGACACCCTGTGGCGGGAGCATCTGGCGGCGATGGATTATCTGCGCAAGGGCATTCATTTGCGCGGTTACGCGCAGAAAGACCCCAAGCAGGAATACAAGCGCGAAGCGTTTGGCATGTTTGCCGAATTGCTGGAGCGCTACAAGCAGGAAGTCGCGAGCATCACCTGCAAGGTCCGGATTCAGCAGCCCGAAGATGTGAATCGGGTGGAGCAAGCCAGGCGCGAGCGAGAAATGCATTTCGAGCATGCCGAGGCCGGCAGTGCCCTGGCCGGTGAAGAGCCGGCCGCGCCAGCCGCCGAGGCCGCACCCCCGCGGCCGGTGCAGCGGATGCGTGCGGTCAATCGGCCGCCGCCGCCGCCAAAACCGGTCACTTTTGCGCGCACGGAACCCAAGGTCGGGCGCAATGAACCCTGTCCATGCGGTTCAGGAAAGAAATACAAACAGTGCCACGGTAAGCTGAGTTAATGGCAGTCAACTTGCCGCCCGCGAGTGGCTTGCTAGCAGTGCCTGGGGTGGAGTTGGCCAGCCTGGCCGCAGGAATCCGTTACCACAATCGCAAGGACCTGGTCCTGATTCGTCTGGCCGCCGGCACTCAGGTCGCGGGGGTCTTTACCCGCAACGCGTTTTGCGCCGCGCCGGTGCTGCTGGCGCGGCGACATCTGGCGCGGGATCAGGGTATTCGGGCCTTGTTGATCAACTCCGGCAATGCCAATGCCGGCACCGGGCAAGCCGGCCTGTCTGCGGCCGAGCAGTGCTGTGCTCAGGTGGCTCAGACTCTGGATCTGATGCCTGAGGCCGTGTTGCCGATGTCCACTGGGGTCATCGGGCAGGCGCTGCCGCTGGCCCCTTTTGCAGCCAGCATGGTGCCTCTGCGTGAATCCCTGGCGGCCGACCGGTGGCTTGACGCCGCCCAGGCGATCATGACCACGGATACCGTGGCCAAGGGCGTTTCGAAGCAGATTCAGCTGGAGGGCAAGACCGTGACGATCACCGGCATCGCCAAAGGTGCCGGGATGATTCGGCCCGATATGGCTACGATGCTGGCGTTTGTTGCGACCGATGCGGCGTTGGACAAGGCTGGGGTCCAGGCCCTGCTGGATGCCGCCGTGGCGGTTTCCTTCAATGCCATTACCGTGGATGGCGATACCTCGACCAACGATGCCTGCGTACTGGCGGCTACGGGACAGGCCGGGACCGGCGTGATCAAGTCGGGCAGCGTCGCGTATGAGGCGCTGGGGCAAGCTTTGATCGAAGTGTGCCAGCATCTGGCTCAGGCTTGCGTGCGCGATGCTGAAGGTGCTTCGCGGTTTATCGCGATTCAGGTGTCTGGTGCACGCAGTCTGGCGGAAGCCCGGCAGGTTGCGTACTGCGTGGCGCATTCGCCGCTGGTGAAGACGGCGGCCTTTGCCGGTGATCCAAACTGGGGCCGGATTCTCGCCGCCGTCGGGCGCAGCGGTATTGACGATCTGGATGTGAGCTGCATTGACCTGCTGCTGGATGATGTCGCCTTGCTGCGCGGTGGTGAGCCCGACCCGGACTACACCGAGGCCCGTGGTAGCGCGGTGGCGGCCCAGGCGGAATTCACCATTCGCATCGCCCTGGGCCGAGGAGCCGTGAGCACCACCATCTGGACCTGCGATTTCAGTTACGACTACGTCAAGATCAACGCTGAATACCGCACATGATCCTGCGGGTGGCGGCCGGGGTGCTGCGGCGAGCCGACGGCGCCGTGCTGATTGCACAGCGGCCGCTTGGCAAGATCGCCGCGGGCAGCTGGGAATTTCCGGGTGGCAAGATCGAAAGCGGCGAAGCCGCGCGGCAGGCCCTGGAGCGTGAACTGGCGGAAGAGCTGGGTATCGGCATCGGCCGGGCCCGGCCGCTGATCCGTATCCAGCATACCTATCCCGATCGAACCGTCGAGCTGGATACCTGGTTGGTAGAGGCCTGGACGGGGCAGCCACAAGGACTGGAAGATCAGGCTCTGGCCTGGGTACAGCCCGCGTCCATCTGGGACTATGATCTGCTGCCAGCCGATGCACCGATCGTTGATGCCTTGCGCTTGCCGGATACTCTGCCAGTGACCGGCGCGTTTGCCGATGTGGCGGAGCTGGAACACGGCATCGAGCGTCTGCGGCGCGCTGGCCATCGCCTGATTCGACTGCGGGCCGGTCGACTGAGCGATGCCAAATATCAGCGCTGTGTGCGCAAGCTGGCGCCTGCGCTGAGCGCGGCAGGGGGCGGTTTATTGATTGACCGCTGCGCTGAGTTGCTCAGTCTGGACGGTGTTGCGGGCTTTGCGCTGGGCGCGGCGGGCCTGAATGCGGCCGAGCGGGCGCCGTCCTCCGGTGCGCAGCGCTGGCTGCTGGCCTCCTGCCATAATGCGAAGGAAATGGACCGGGCGGTGCAGCTGGGTGCCCAGGCGCTGGTGCTGGGGCCGGTGCTGCCGACCCCGAGTCATCCCGGGCAGGCGGGTCTGGGCTGGACGCAGTTTGCGCAGCTGACGCAGCGGGTCAATTGCCCGGTCTATGCGATCGGAGGCCTGGACGAATCCCACCGCGAGCAGGCTTATCGGCATGGCGCCCAGGGCCTGGCCGGGATTCGCGCTTACTGGTAAGGCGGATCGAGGTCAGCCTGATCGGCGGTCCAGTCGGCAGGCTCTGCGGCGCTGATGGCCCGCGATTCATCAAACCATTCGCCCAGATCAAGCAGTTTGCAGCGTTCGCAGCAGAATGGTCGCCAGGGATTGGTGCCATCCAGACAGGTCGGTTGCTGGCACTGAGGGCACATTACAGGCTGCATAGGCTGAGTTTGAAGCTCGTGGGTTCGGTGATATGCAGTTCACGCTGCTGGGCGCTGGGCTGATGCATGAAGCGCACGGTAAAGCGCTGCCGGCCGGCGCTGATTTCCGGATAGATGCAGGCCTGTGCGGGTACGGCGATTCGGATCAGGTGAAATTTCTCCTGACTCTGGTGGACATACATGCCGTCAGTGGTGGAGGTCTCCAGCCAGCCCGAGCTCTGGCGCAGCATGCGCAGATACAGGGCGATGGCCTGTTCAAAGATCCGGATATGCGCTATCCACTGTTCGAGGTCGGCCAGATTCTGTCCGCTGGGATCCACCAGCCAGCGGTGATAACTGGGCATGTCGATCTGACTCGTGCCACCCGGGATCGCGCTGCGATTGATGATGGAAAGCAGGAATTCGCTTTCCTTGAGCGCCTGGCTGGTGGTTTGCGAAGACAGGTCCTGAATCGAGTCGCAGGTGGTTTCGAGCTCCCGCAGAGTTTCGTTCAGCAGTCGCAGATCCACTCCAGGCCGGTCACGCAGCGGGGCCAGCGCCTGGTGTTTGTCATTCAGTTCGCGGGTGATTTCGGTTTTGAGATCGTTGCGACTGAACAGGCTCAGGATGTCGATCAGCGCGGCGACACGAGCCCGCAGTCCCCAGGCGCTGAGGTCGGTGCGGTGATGCTCCAGCTGGGCGAACAGATGCTCCAGGCGCAACATGGTGCGAATCCGTTCGCTGACCGGTTGTTCAAAAATGATGTCGTTCTGGCTCACTGCGGCAATCGTCTGAATTCAGCACCATTGTCAGGCTTCGCTGTCCGACGATCAAATCCTCAAGCGGCGAGTTTCAGGTACCGGCTGTGCAGCGCTTTGATTTTCGCGGCCAGATCGGATTCAGGCCCGCTGTTGTCGACCACATCATCCGCGCTGCGCAGGCGGCTGGCGCGGTCGGCCTGGGCCTGAAGCATCTGCTCGGCCAGGACTGCATCGATGTCGTCACGCTGCATCAGGCGTTGCAACTGGGTGTCACGGTCCACGTCCACGACCAGAATGCGATCGACCAGCGCATCAAACCCGGCTTCGTGCATCAGCGGCGCCATCAGGATGCCATAGGGGCCCCGGAGTTGCTGGCGCCAGTCGCGTAAACCCTGGCGAATCAGCGGATGCAGCAGGCTTTCCAGCTGCTTGCGCAGCGCGGGGTCGGCAAAGATCAGGCTGCGCAGCTGGCGGCGATCCAGCGCCCCATCGGCCTGCAGTACGGTTGGGCCGAAACTTTCGACTACCGCGGCCAGACCGGCCGAGCCGGGCGTCACCACATCACGGGCAACCTGATCGGCGTCGATCAGCGGGACTCCCAGTGCGCTGAAATGCCGCGCCACGGTGCTTTTGCCGCTGGCGATGCCGCCGCTCAGACCGATACACAGACTCATGTGTACTGCTGCAGATACCAGCGCGAAAAATCAGTGCCGTAAAGCAGGGCCAGCCAGCCGGCAGCGGCCAGATAGGGCCCGAAAGGGATCGCCTGTCCCTGCGGGAGACGCTTGCTGACGATCAGGCCGATACCCACGACCGAGCCGACCAGCGACGCGGCCAGGATGATCCAGGGCAACTGCTGCCAGCCCATCCAGGCGCCGAGCGCGGCGAATAATTTGAAATCGCCGTAACCCATGCCTTCCTTGCCGGTGAGCAGGCGAAAACCGTGATAGACCAGCCACAGGCTGAGATAACCGGCCATGGCGCCGACCACCGCGTCGCTCAGCGGCACGAACACGCCAAACAGGTTGAGCAGTAATCCCAGCCACAGCAGGGGCAGCACGATGGAATCCGGCAGCAGCTGGGTCTTCCAGTCGATGGCGGCCAGGGCCAGCAGTGACCACGCCAGCAAAATGGCCAGGCCGCCCTGCCAGCCGAAGCCGAAATGCGCGGCGGCCCACACGGCCAGCAACGCCGCGGCCAGTTCGATCAGCGGGTATTGCTTGGAGATCGGCGTTTGACACTGGGCGCATCGACCTTTCAGCCAGAGATAGCTGAACACCGGAATGTTCTGCCAGGCCCGCACCGGGGCCTGGCATTGCGGACAATGCGAAGCCGGGTGAGACAGACTCAGCGGTTCCGGAGCCGGCCCGTCCAGCTCAAGCAGGATCGCGCATTCATTTCGCCAGCTCGCTTCCATCATGCGCGGCAGTCGATTGATCACCACATTGAGGAAACTGCCGACCAGCAGGCCGATAACGCCGCATAAGCCGATCCAGAGTGTTGGAGAGGCTTCCAACAGCGTCAGTATTTGCATGGAGTAAAGGTGTCTAGACGACGGAACCGAGTTTGAAGATAGGCAGGTACATGGAGACCACCAAACCACCGACCAGAACGCCCAGGACCGCCATGATCATGGGTTCCAGAAGGCTGGACAGGGAATCAACCAGGGCATCGACTTCATCTTCATAGAAGTCGGCCACCTTGGCGCACATCGCATCCAGGGAGCCGGATTCTTCGCCAATCGCCACCATTTGCGTGGCCATGGCCGGGAATACCCCGGCCTGGGCCATGGTGAGCTGCAGCTGGGTGCCGGTGGAGACCTGTTCGCGCATGCTCATGATCGCGTCTTCAAAAATGATATTGCCCGAGGCTTTGGCCACCGACTGCATCGCGTCGACCAGGGGAACCCCGGCGGCAAACATGGTGGACAAGGTTCGGGCAAAACGCGCC
Source organism: Oceanococcus sp. (assembly GCA_041624435.1). Lineage (GTDB taxonomy): Bacteria > Pseudomonadota > Gammaproteobacteria > Nevskiales > Oceanococcaceae > Oceanococcus. The sequence continues at coordinate 33,800 of JBFJVB010000015.1, forward strand.
ACCGCAGATTTTTCCAGAATGTCGCCGATCACCGGCAGGCGCAAGGAGATGCGGTCCAACAGGCGGCGAAACGCGGGCGAACGTTTCTTGGCCTGCGAAAAGGCATAACCCGTGACGCCCAGGCCAACGGCCAGGTACAGCCAGTTGGCCTGCATCCAGGCCGACAGATTGATGGTGAACTGGGTAAAAGCCGGCAGATCGGCGCCAAAGCCGGTAAACAGTTCTTCGAACACCGGCACGACAAAGATCAGCAGGATCGCGGTCACGATAAAGGCAATCACCAGCACGGCCATCGGGTAGGTCAGGGCTTTCTTGACCTTCTTCTTGATGGCTTCGGTTTTTTCCTTGTACGTGGCAATCTTGTCCAGCAAGGTTTCCAGTGCGCCCGAGGCTTCACCGGCGGCGGTCAAGTTGACGAACAGATCATCGAAATACAGTGGCTGTTTGGCCAGCGCTTCGGCCAAGGATGCGCCCGTTTCGATATCTGCTTTCAGACCGGCAATCAGATCGCCCATGGAAGGGTTTTCATGACCCTTGGCGACGATATCCAGGGCTTGAACCAGTGGCACGCCGGCTTTCATCATGGTTGCCAGCTGGCGGCTGAAGATGGAAATGTCCTGAGACGTGATCTTCTGCTTGCGCTTGCCGAATAGCTGGATCTCTTTCTTGAGCTTGATCTGCTTGAGCTGCTGTTTGCGCAGCTCGGCCTTGGCGTTGGCGTCAGAGGTTGCCTCGATGATGCCCTTGACCCGCGCCCCGGACTTGTTCAGTGCTTGCCACTGATAGGTGTTGAGCTTGACATTGGTCGCCGCCATAGAGGGTCTCGTAGAAGTTGGTCAGAAAGCGCTCTGTATACTAGTCCAGAGTCACGCGGTTTGCTTCAGTCAAGCTGGTCAGGCCTTGCTTGACCTTCTCCAGAGCGGCACGGCGCAGGTCCCAGATGCCCTCCTTGGCCGCTTGTTCGGCAATCTGCATCGAATTGCCTTCTTCCATGATGATCCGGCCGATCTCTTCGCTGATCGGCATCACCTGATAGACGCCCAGGCGTCCCTTATAGCCATCATTGCATTGATCGCAGCCTTGTGCCTCAAAAATCGTGAAGTCCGGGCTGACGACATCTTCCTCGCTGAAGCCTTCCCGAAGAAGTTCTTCTTTGGGGATTTCGATCTGTTTCTTGCAGGATTTGCACAGGCGGCGAGCCAGGCGCTGCGCAATGATCAGGGTGACCGAGGTTGCGATATTGAACGCGGGAACCCCCATGTTCAGCAGTCGCGTCAGGGTCTGGGGGGCGTCATTGGTATGCAGGGTGGATAACACCAAGTGGCCGGTCTGCGCCGCCTTGATGGCGATTTCGCCGGTTTCCAGGTCGCGGATTTCGCCCACCAGAATGACATCCGGATCCTGGCGGAGAAAGGCTTTCAGCGCCGCCGCGAAGGTCAGTCCCACCTTCGGGTTCACGTTGACCTGATTGACGCCTTCGAGATTGATTTCCGCCGGATCTTCCGCCGTGGAAATATTCCGGTCAGGCGAATTGAGAATATTCACTCCAGTGTAGAGTGAGACCGTTTTTCCCGAGCCGGTGGGGCCGGTGACCAGGATCATCCCGTAGGGCCTGGACAAGGCGTCCAGGTACAGGTCCTTCTGAAACGGTTCGTAGCCCAGGGCATCAATGCCCAGCTTGGCGCTGGATGGATCCAGGATACGCATCACGATCTTTTCGCCGAACATGATCGGGCAGGTGCTGACGCGAAAGTCGATGGCTTTGTTCTTGGAGAGCTTGAGCTTGATCCGGCCGTCCTGCGGAATCCGCCGTTCGGCCAGATCCAGCCGGGACATCACCTTGATGCGTGCGGCGATGCGAATGCCCTGAGAGACGGGCGGGGAAGCCACCTCGCTGAGAATGCCATCCAGACGATAGCGCACCCGGTACTTGTACTCGTAGGGTTCCAGATGGATGTCCGAGGCCCCCTTATTGATCGCATCCAGCAGAATCTTGTTGACGAAGCGCACGATGGGCGCATCGTCTACATCGGATTTGCTGATATCCGTGGAATCGTTTGCGGCATCTGCGCCCTCGACATCGAGGTTGTCCAGATCCGCGTCACCCAGATCCATGCTGCTGGAATCCATCGCGGACAGCATCGCATCGACTCGAGCGATGAGTTTGGTTTCTTCGCACAGAACGGGTTCGGTTGCCAGGCCAGTATTGAACTTGAATTCGTCGATGGCCTCGACGCTGGTAGGATCCGAAACCGCCAGAAACAGCCGTTTGCCGCGAATGAAAATCGGTACGGTGCGATGTTTCTCGACCAGCTTGGCGTCGATCTTTTCCAATATGCCGGGATCCGGGACGATCGCGTCAAGGTCGCATAACGGCAGGCCAAATTCGCTGCTCGCCGCCACCGCCACGGCTCGGGCATCGGCCAGCTTGTGCTCCACGATATAGGCGACCAGCGACTGACGGCTTTTCAGCGCGGCCTGCTGGGCTTCCTGGGCTTGCTTTTCCTCCAGCACGCCGTCTTTGACCAAACGGCGGGCCAAACCTCCCAAATAGCCGCCTGACGACTTGTTGTCCCCCATTCGTGCTTCATCCGCTACAGTAAGGCTTCAAGAATAATACAATGAGCGCGGGTGGCAAGCTGCAGCCGGGGGCTGGTGGCTGGAAAGGATGCCTTAGAGTGCCGATCAAGTGACAGATCCGGAGCCAGCGGATTCCAACCTGCTGCAACGGGTTCGGTGCGATTGACTCCGATTGTTCCTGCGGTCGGGGCCGGCGGGCGGCATTCGGAACTCGACGTCCTTGTAGATAAATCTTAGCAGTAACAATCACTTGCACCTGGAGCGGTATTCTTGAAGCTTAGCATTCTCATCCCGGCCAAGAACGAAGCGGTTGGACTGAACAAGATCTTGCCGGAACTGGGAGCGCGTTTTCCAGCGGCGGAAATTCTCGTCGTCGATGATGGCTCAACCGATGCAACGGCCGAAGTCGCGGCAGCTCATGGCGCAACCGTATTGTCCTGTCCCTATCCGATGGGTAACGGCGCGGCGATCAAGCGGGGCGCCAGAGCTGCGTGTGGGGACGTGCTGGTGATGATGGATGCGGATGGCCAGCACCGTCCGGATCAGGTGCAATCATTGCTAGATGGTCTCGCCGAGGGCTATGACATGGTTGTGGGCTGTCGTAACGGGAGCGATCATGCGAGCTTGGGCCGAGGCTTGGCTAACCGGCTGTACAACACGCTGGCCACCTGGATGACCGGTCGGGATGTCGCCGATCTGACTTCGGGCTTCCGCGCCGTGCGGACCGATAAATTCCGCCAGTTTCTGCATTTGCTGCCGAACGGTTTTTCCTATCCCACGACCTGTACGATGGCTTTTTTTCGTAGCGCCTACGCGGTGCGTTATGTGCCGATTCGTGCCGAAGAACGGCTTGGCAGTCCCAGTCACATCAGAATCGTGCGCGACGGCATTCGATTCTTGCTGATCATCTTCAAGATCGCCACCCTCTATTCGCCGCTCAAATTGTTCCTGCCCGTTGCCTGCGGATTTTTCGCCACCGGGTTTGGTTACTATGGTTACACCTTCTGGAGCGCGCATCGTTTCACCAATATGAGCGCTTTGCTGCTCAGTGCCGGAGTGATCGTGTTCCTGATCGGGCTCATTTCCGAGCAGATTACCTCCTTGACGTATCGGCAATCGAACTGATCTGCAGGCCTTGGATATCCTGATCATCAGCCGCAATCTGCCGCCTCAGATTGGCGGCATGGAAACGGTGCTGGCGGCAGTGACCAGAGGGCTTTCGGCCTCGGCCAGCGTTGACGTTATTGGGCCACATGGGTATCACGAAGCTGGGGTCCGTAGGATCTGGAAAGGGCCTTTTTCCATCCTCGGCTTTTATCTTACGGGTCTGCTGGCCATTGCCAGAATGCGTCCCGGGCAATACGACTGCGTTCTGGCCGGGTCTGTTCTGATGGCGCCGTTGGCCCGTCTGGCCGCGCGACGGGTGCGTGGGCCCTTCATGGTTCTGGCCCATGGTCTGGATGTGACCTATGCGAACAGGGTGTATCAGGCGCTGTTCCTGCCGGCTGCCAGACGAGCACACACGGTGGTGGCGAACAGTCGTTTTACGGCGGAACAGCTGGAATTGCGCGGGTTCGACGCCGCCCGAATCCAGTTGATTTTCCCTGGGGTCGACCTGCCGGAAAAGGCCGGTGACCGGCAAGGATTTCGCCTGCGATACGGACTGGGCAAGCAGCCGGTGCTGCTCGGGGTCGGGCGGATTATTCCCCGCAAGGGTTTTCTGGAGTTTGTCCGCGACGTATTTCCCCTGGTCCTGCGGGAAATTCCCGATGCGCGTTTCGTTCTCGTCGGCGAGGAGCCGCCCGGCGCCAGTGGGGCCTTGGTCGAGGCGATTGGCAAGCTTGTCGCAGAACTCGGGCTTGAAAATCAGGTCATTCTGACCGGGAGCAAGATTGGCGACGATTTGGCCGATGCGTATGCCGCCGCCGATGTGCATGTGTTTCCCGTGCGCGATCTGCCTGGGGATCCGGAAGGCTTTGGTGTGGTCGCCCTGGAGGCGGCGGCTCATGGCTCGCCGACCGTGGCTTACGCCACAGGGGGGGTGGCTGATGCGGTTCGACATGGTCTGACGGGGCGATTGGTTCAGCCCGGTGATGCCACGCGTTTCGCATCTGAAATCGTGGATTTGCTTGGGTGCCCGCCGGTAGCGAGCCAGGTTCGCCAGCACGCTGAATCGTCGGGCTGGGGGCATTATTGTCAACGGATACTAGACGCAATGAAGCAGGCTCAGCGCGGAAGGTGATTGCGTCGAAGCCTCGCCCAGGCTATGCCGTCAGCGCACTTCTTTTCACCATGGTTGGAGATTAACAGCGTGATATGCCCGCGCAGGCGTCTGATTTATGACGAAGACGGATGTGAGAG
>JBFJVB010000016.1:0-38276 GCA_041624435.1 Oceanococcus sp.
CCCAGCACCACGCGTTTCATTTACCAGCCGCTGGGCGTGGTCGGCGTGATGGGGGCCTGGAATTACCAGTTGCTGCTGACCCTGTCTCCGCTGATCGGCGCGCTGTCCGCCGGCAATCATGTGATGGTAAGACCCTCGGAACTGGCGCCGCGTGCGGCTGAGCTGATGCGCGAGGTGATCGCCGCCTGTTTCGATCCCAGCCATGTCACGGTGGTGACCGGTGGTCTGGAAGTCTCCCAGGCCTTCTCCACCCTGGCCTTTGATCATCTGATCTTTACCGGCTCCACCCGGGTCGGCAAGATCGTGATGCGCAATGCCAGCGAACATCTGACCCCGGTGACTCTGGAACTGGGCGGCAAGTCACCGGCATTGATCGCACCGGATTATCCGGTGGAGTCAGCGGCCCGAAAAATCATCCATGGCAAATTGCAGAACGCCGGCCAGACCTGCGTGGCGCCGGACTATGTGCTGGTGCATGAAGACAAACTGGCCGAGTTCGTGGACGCGGCCAAGCGCACGGCTGCGGAGTTCTATCCCAGTCTGATCGACAACGGGGACTACACCCGGATCATTTCCCCCGCCCATTATCAGCGTCTGTGCGCCATTACCGAGGAGGTCAGCGCCGGCGGCGGTACGGTCGAAACCATCAACCCCAAACAGGAAGCCTGCGGCCTGGACAACCGGGTGTTTCCGCCAACCCTGGTGTACAACTGCCCGACGGATTCAGTCGCGGTGCGCGAGGAAATCTTCGGTCCCATCCTGCCGATCGTGACATACGCCGATCACGCCCAGGCCATCGACTATGTGAATGACCGGCCGCGGCCGCTCGCCCTGTACCTGTTCACCCACAAAAAAACCCTGCAGGAGCAGGTGCTGCACGGCACCATTTCCGGCGGGGTCACGGTCAACGGCTGCATCTATCACCTGCCGCAGAACAATCTGCCGTTTGGCGGCGTGGGCGATTCGGGCATGGGCGCCTATCACGGTCTGGATGGCTTCGAGACCTTTTCCAAGAAGAAGGCCATTTTCTTTCAGAGCCGGTTCTCCCTCACCCGCTTCATGCGGCCGCCCTATGGCCGCCTGATCCACCTGCTGATCGGGTTCATGCTGCGGAACTGGCCGGCCGAGGAGAAAATCCCGCCGCGCGCGCGCGGCCGCTAGAGCGCGCACCGCGGCGGTCTGCCGGCGCAGCCACGCGACTCAGGCGGCTGCGGCCACCGTCAGCACCCGGCCGCAGCAGTCGCGCCCGACGGCAGCGGTCAGGCCCTGGGCGTCCCACAGCCGCCGGCCGGCCACCCAGACCCCGGCGACCACCCCATCGGAACGATTGACCATCTGCTCGTGCCCGAGCTCGGCGCGAAATTCCAGGCGGGTGTGCCGCTCGGAGTCGTAGCCGCGCAGAGCCCCCGGGTCCAGCAACAGCAGGTCGGCCGGCCAGCCGAGCTCCAGCAAACCCCGTTCCAGACCCAGGAATTCAGCCGGCTCCCGGCTCAGGCGCCGGATATGACGGGCGACCTGGGCATCGCCGTCGGCACAGACCAGCTGCAAGCCGCGCAGGTTGGCATCGTAGAAGGCCATATTGGTCAGATGCGCCCCCGAGTCGTTGAATCCGGGGAGAATCAACGGATGGGTGAGGGTTTTCTTGTACACCGCCGGATCGGCATTGGCGGCCAGCACGTACCAGCGCAGCTGGGTGTCGAACAGCCGCAGCAGGGCCAGCAGAAAGTCGCAATCATCCTGGACCGGAAACGCCAGGCGGGCGAACACGCTGCCCTCCTGCGCGGTCTTGGCCTGCCCGGTGCGCTGCCAGTGCAGGAAGCGCGCATGGATCTGCGCCAGGGTGTCGCCACTCCATTCCGGCAGCGGCCTCTCGGTCATCAGCATATCCGCCAGATCCCGGGTCAGGGTGTCGTCCATGATCCGCAAGCGCCGTTTCAGCCGCGCCAGACTCAGGCCGTGCTTGTCGTGATGCCACATGCGCTTGAAGCGACGGCGGAATTGCGGGTCATCGAGCAGGCGCATGCGTCCGGCCCGGTCTTCCAGATCCGGTTCATTGAGCTCGCGCAATTCCGGAATCTCTTCGGCCAGCGGGGTAAGCGGCCCGTCGGCATACACCTTGAACGGCGCGGCCAGGGCCTGCAGGCGAAAATGGCCACGCAGCCAGCGCGAGTTCAGCACCCGGGTCAGGAGCAGACCCATTTTCAGGATCGACCGGTTGGACGCCACATCCAGCGCCGCCACCGCGGTCAGCTTCAGCGGCCGGCCGAACAGCCGCCCGCTGGTGAGCAGAAACTGCCGGATGGTGCCCAGCCGACTGTCCTTGGGGGGCGTGGCCTGCCATACCCGGTCGTGACGCCGGACGATCCGGGTGAGCCGTTTCAGTTCGGAGTACGGGGCGTACTGGGTCGGAATCCGGACCTGCCGGTGCGGATCATTGGCCAGATAGTGAAACGGTAGGGCGTCGGTGGAAAACCCGACGTAGCCTTGCTGCATGCCTTTTTCCAGCAGGGCTTCCATCCGCTGCAACTCGGTTTTGGTCGGCTGCCGACTCACCGAGGCCTTGAGGCCCATCACTTCGATCCGCAGCATGGAGTGCGGAATCATCGGCACCACATTGGGCCCCAGCGGCAGCGCCTCGAAGTGCTCCAGGTAGGCCTGGCTGTCCTGCCAGTTCACCGCATCGGCCACCTTGCGCAGCACCGGCTTGGGCACATTTTCGACCCGGGCGAAGCAGTCCACGATCGGGTCTTCACCGTTGCGGCGCTGCGCCCCGAAAGCCAGGCCCAAAGAGCAGTTCGACATCACCACGGTGGTGGTGCCATGGCGCAGCACCTCCGCCAGACCCGGCGCCAGTTCGACTTCCAGGTCCAGGTGGGTGTGCAGGTCGACAAAGCCCGGCGTCAGCCACAGCCCCTGCGCCTCGATCACCTGATCCGCACGGGCTGCATCCAGGTGCTCACCGCGCGCGGCCACCTTCCCGTCCGCCACGGCCAGATCCTCGACCCGCGGCAGCGCGCCACTGCCATCAAACAGCTTGGCGCCGCGAATCAGCAGGTCCCAGCGACCCGCCCCGGTAGTGGCCATGTGTTCTCCTTGTGCCATGTGGGCTGCTCTCAGGCCAGACCGTAAGCGGCCGGCTCCGCGATGATGTACTGGGCGATTCTGGCCGCGGTGACATAGACCGGCAACTGCGGATTGACCGCCACCGAGCTGGGAAAGCAGCTGGCATCGGCCACGACCAGATTGGGCAGGCCATGCACCTGCGCCTGAGGATTGAGCACGCTGCGCGCCGGGTCCAGGCCCATCCGGCAGGTGCCCTGCGGATGATAGGCGCTGTACAGCAATTCGCCGGGGGCAAAGCTCAGCGCCTCAATGGCCGCCATCGCGCCGGCCGCATCCACCGCGGTCGGCAACAGCGTGGGCAGATACACCTCCTGCGCCCCCGCAGCAAACCAGATCCGGGCGGCCGCCTTGAGGGCGGCCCGCGCCCGCTCCCGATCGGCTGCGGACAGCCGGTATTCGATGGTCTTGTGACCGTCACGCCGATACACTCGACCGCTGCCCTGATCGTGGATCAGACTGACCATGCTGGCGATATGATCGGCCTGGGCCATGCGACTGCCCAGTTCCACGCCGTCACCGGGGACCAGATAGGCAAACCCGGCCGGTTCCAGGCCGCCGCCTTCAAGCAGGAAACCACCGTCTTCATCGCGGCTGAACTGATCCACGTACACGCCCAGCTGGGCGCCCTCCCAGACCGATACCGGGGTGTCGAACCGCGCCAGTACCGACAACGAGGGATGGCAGGCCAGGTGGCGCCCCACCGCGGCGCCGCCCAGGGCGCTGTCCTGTAACAGCAGCGGCGACTCGATCGCCCCGGCGCTGAGCACCACCAGATCGGCGGCGAATTCGACCTCGCCGGCGGCGGTGGCCACGCTCACACCGGTCACACGGCCGTGCTCGGCGTGAATCTGACGCACCGGCGCATCGGCGATGATGCGCGCGCCGTGGTTCTGGGCCCAGGGCAGATAGGTGACCAGCATGGATTGCTTGCGGTCATAACGGCAACCGGCGATGCAATACCCGCTGAGCACGCAATCCTTGACGTTGCGTGCCAGCGGCGCCACCCGCCAGCCCAGCTTCTCCGCTCCGGCCTGCATCAGCTGGCTGTTGCGGTTGATCTCGTGCGGCTGGTTCACATGAATCGCCAGATCCGCTTCCAGCTGCCGGTACAGGGGTTCCAGCTCGGCTGCGGTAAAACCGCTCAGCCCATGACGCTGCTGCCAGTCGTGCAGAATCCAGGGTGGAATGCGGAACGCGGCCGTCGCGTTCACCACCGTGGACCCACCGACACAGCGGCCCTGCAGCACGGTGATATCCCCATCCACGTTGGCCTGCGCGCCATGCTCGGCGTACAACTGCTCCAGGCTGCTGGGCATGTGCTCGGGAAATTCCGCGGAGAGGCGGTGCGGACCGGCTTCCAGCACCGTCACGGCATAGCCCGCGCGGGCCAGGCTATAGGCCATCACCGCGCCGCCTGCACCGGACCCCACGATGAGCACCTCACTGCGCTGTCGAGGCAGCGGCCGTGCCCAGTCCAGTGCCGATTCGACCTTCACAACCGCACTGGCTCCGGCGCATCGCCCAGACTCGGCAACTCAGCGCGTTGATGCAATGGCCCCCGATAGCCGGTGGCCGGCCAGGTGGAGGCCTGTCCCCAGTAGGCCACGCAGACCAGTTGGCGCAGGGCCGCGATCAGGGCGCGCTGCTCGGGCCGCCCCCGCGCCCAGCGCTGCACATAGGCGTGGGCCCCAGCCGTGTCCAGATGAGCGAATGGCCGACCATGCCCGCCGTAGACGATGGCGGCCCAGTCGAAGGCCTGGATTGCGCTCACGACCTGGGCGGCCAGATGCGCGGGCAGCAGGCCAAACGCACGGTCCAGACCGGCCAGATACAGTGGCCCCGGCGCGGGAAACGCCGGATGCTCGCGGGGCAGCCAGATCCCGCCCAGCTGTTTCAGCACCGCCGCCATGCGACCATCCAGATGCGCCCAGGAGGAAGCCGGATAAGTCCAGGAGGCGAGCTGGGCACGCCCGATCAGCAGGGAGCCGGCAACGGCCGAGCCGGCCACCGCGACGGCCAGAAAGCGGCGGCGGCTGAGTCCTCGCTGTTCGATCATGATGCGTTCCGTGGCGGCCCGGTTCACATCCTAACCCGAAGACCGCGAAAAACGCCGCAGCGCCGGCCTACTTTTTCTTGCTGGACACGATGCGGTGCTTGATCATCCGGCCGCGCTTGCGCACCTGTGAGGCACTGAGCTTGTTCTTCTGATCCTTGTACGGATTGTCGCCGGTCTTGAACAGCAACAGGATCGGCGTGCCGTGCAACTTGAAGGCTTCACGGAAGGCATTCATCAGGTAGCGCTGATAATTGTGGCTGAGCTTTTCGGTCTGATTGCCATGAATCACGATCGTCGGCGGATTGCGCCCACCCTGATGCGCATAGCGCAGTTTGATCCGGCGCCCGGCCACCGCCGCTGGCGCATGGGCTTGCACCGCACGTTCCAGCGCATCGGTCAGGGCGGGCGTGGGCAGATCGCGGAATGCCGCGATATGGGCCTGATTGACCGCCTGCATGAGCTGGCGAAACCCCGAGCCATGCAGCGCGGAAATCGTCACCACCGTGGCGTAATCCAGAAACGGCAGCTTGCGCTCGATCTCGCTACGGATCAGTTTGCGCGCTTCGACACTCAGCCCATCCCATTTGTTAATCGCCAGCACGATGGCGCGGCCACTTTCGGCGACCATGCCCAGAATGCGCGCATCCTGGGAGCCGATGCCTTCCTGGCCATCGATCAGTGCCACCACCACATTGCAGGCATCCACCGCTTGCAGGGTCTTGATGATACTGAACTTTTCGACCAGCTCGCTGACCTTGGACTTGCGCCTCAGGCCGGCGGTATCGATCAGGGTATAGGGCTTGTCCTCGTAGTCGAACTCAACCTCGACGCTGTCGCGGGTGGTGCCGGCCACATCCGAGGCAATGACCCGGGTCTCGCCCACCAGGCGATTGAGCAGGGTGGATTTGCCGGCATTGGGGCGCCCGACCAGGGCCACCGCCACCCGGCCGTGTTCGCGGCGCGGTTTGGGCGCCGGCGCCACGGTGACGCCGGCCGCAATCTGCTCGCGCAAACTGGCGATACCCTGACCGTGGGTGGCCGCAATGCCGCAGGCCTCGCCCAGGCCCAGGGCGAAGAAATCGGCGGCGACCACGGCGCGGTCCAGGCCTTCACATTTGTTCATCACCAGGCGGGTGCGCGCCGCATGGGGGCGCAACAGACGGGCGATCGAGGCATCCTCGGCCAGCACTCCGGCCCGGGCATCGACCAGGAACAGGATCAGATCCGCTTCTTCGATGGCCAGCCGGCTCTGCGCCACGACATCGGCATCCAGACCCTGGGCCCCGTCCATGATGCCGCCGGTGTCCACCACGATGCAGTGGCCGTCGGCGATATCGGCAAAACCATACTGCCGGTCCCGGGTCAGGCCGGCCTGATCAGCGACCAGGGCGTCGCGGCTGCGGGTGAGCTGGTTGAACAAGGTGCTCTTGCCCACATTGGGCCGCCCGACCAGGGCCACGACCGGCGCGGTGGTCACGGCTGGGCGCGCTCGCTCAGCAGTGGCGACCAGTTCAGGACCTGCAGGTGGCCGTCCCGCCCCAGCACGATGATCTTGTCATCGACGAGCTGCATCGGCATCGACACCCCACCACCGGCCAGCCGGCCTCGCCCGATGATCCGCCCATTGGCCTCGGAGACCGCATGCATATAGCCTTCGAAATCGGCCACCAGCACATTGCCCTTGTACGCCAGGGGCGCGTTCAGACGGCGATGCTTGAGTTGATCCTGCTCCCAGATCGCGCCGCCATTGCTCGGATCCAGACACCACAGCACCGAATCGACATCGGTGACGTAGAGACACGGACCCGCATAGTCCATGCCGGTATAGCTGGCCAGGCTGCGGCGCCACAGCACCCGCCCGGAATCGGCGTCCAAGGCGACCAGATCGCCACCGTAGCTGGCGGCAAACAGAATGCCCTCGGCCAGCAGCAGATCCGCATCGACATCGACGATACGCTCGATCTCGGAACGGCCCGAGGGGACGCTGACCGGTTCTTCCCACAGGACTTCACCGTCCTGCCGATCCAGGGCCATCACCCGCCCATTGTCCATGCCCAGATACACCGCGCTGGCGTCCACCAGCAGCCGGCCGGAGCCCCGCAGGGTCAGCGCGGGCACCGCCCGATTCACCGTCCACAGACGCTCACCGCTGGCCGCGGCCAGACCGTAGACCCGACCGTCACCACTGCGCACCGCCACCAGGTCTCCGCTTCCCGCGGGCAGACCGATCACCTCGCTGCTCAGCGTGGACCGCCAGCGTTCCTGACCATCGCGCGCCTCCACCGCAATCGCTTCACCGTCCAGCGTGCCGAAAATCAGGGCGCCATCGGCCAGAGCCGGACCCGCCGACAGGCGCGCATCGGTGTTCACCGACCACAGCGGTTCTCCGGCCAGATCAAAGGCCCGGATGCGCCCCGTGCGCTCGCCCACAAAGATGCGCCCGGCCGCCAGCAGCGGGCGCAGGCCATTGAGCTCGCGCGGCGAAGCCAGGGAGGTTGACCAGAGCTTCTGACTCTTGACCTCGGGCTGGGCAATCTTGCGCAGGGGCTCGGGTTTGGCCACGGTGGATTTGCCGGCACAGGCCGCCAGCAGAACCACGGCGATGAGGGACACAAAGACATTGCTTTTCATGGGCTTGGCTTGAAACCTTAGTTCAGGGCATCGAGCTTGCGCTGAACCGCCGCACGATCGATATAGTCATAGTCTGCCGCGAGGGCCTCGGCATAGGCCGTTTTGGCGAGCGAAACATCTTCCAGCGCCACGGCAATATCGCCTTTGAGTTCCGCGTACAAGGGGGCAAACGCGGGACCTGCTTGCGCATCCAGCAGCGCCAGGGCCGCCGCCGCCTGATCCTGTGCCCACAATGCCCGCGCCAGGCGCAAATGGGCCAGTTCCTTGAGAGCCGGGTCCGAAGAACGCTCGATCGCCTGGCGCAACTGGGATTCCGCAGCGGACCAGTCGCCTGCCTTGGCCTGGGCTTCGGCCAGCGCGAAATGCGCCTGCGCCACATAGGGCGAACCGCCGTGTTCGGAGGCCAGCTCGGCAATGGCGGTACCCGCCGTATCCAGCTTGCCCAGGGAAACCTGCGCCTTGACGGTTTCATAGGCTTTTGAGGCTGCGGCAGCGTTGTTCAGCTTCAGCTCACCGTAGTACTGCCAACCCAGGATGCCCCCCAGCCCCAGCACCAGGCCGCCGACGATGGAAGCCCAATTCTCGCGCCACCATTTCTGCAGCGCCTCGACCTGTTCGTGTTCGGTTTGTTCCAGTTCCACGTTGTTCCTCGATCAGTCCCGGCCGTTGGCGGGGTCAGGTTTACTTGAATGCCGGGCGAACCCGACAAATGATTAGCTCAGCGAATGATCCATGCGCTGACGCAGGGTTGCCACCAAATCCTTCCAGTCGACACTCAGTTGCGGCCCTTCCTGGCGCAGCGGCTTGAGCTGCACGCACTGCTGTTCCAGCTCGGACTCACCCAGAATCACCGCCCACTGGGCGCCGGACTGGTGCGCCCGCTTCAACTGCGCCTTGAGCTTGCCCGAGCCGCCGCTGGCCTGAACCCGCCAGCCCTGGTCGCGAAGCTGCTCGCCCAGACGGGCGGCTGCGGCACCCACCTCGCCCTGCGCGCAGAAATAAATCTGCGCCTGTGGCGCGATGCGCACATCCAGCTCCAGGGCCTTGAGCAACAGCACCACCCGCTCGAGCCCCAGGGCAAAACCAATGGCCGGCACCTCTCCACCACCGAGCTGGGCGACCAGCGCATCATACCGGCCGCCGGCACAAACCGTACCCTGGGCGCCCAATTTATCCGTGGTCCACTCGAACACGGTGCGGCTGTAGTAATCCAGGCCGCGCACCAGACGGGGATTGTGCACGTAGGCGATGCCCAGCGCCTTGAGTCCGGCACACAGCTGTTCGAAATGGGCTTGCGATTCGGCATCCAGATAATCAGCGAACACCGGGGCCGCAGCAATGATTTCCTGGGTCCGCGCCACCTTGCTGTCGAAAATTCGCAGGGGATTGGTGTGCAAGCGGCGCTGCGAATCCTCGTCCAGCTCCGCGGCATACGGCGTCAGATAGGCCACGACGGCATCCCGGTAACGGCCGCGCGCGGCGCTGCTGCCCAGCGTGTTCAGTTCCAGTTGCACGGCGCCGCCATCGAGCAGGCCCAGGGCGCCGAGCAAGCGGGCGGACACGGCGATCACTTCCAGATCGATGTCCGCGCTGGCCATGCCGTAGGCTTCCACCCCGATCTGCTCGAACTGCCGGTAACGCCCGGCCTGGGGGCGCTCGTGACGGAACATCGGACCGGCGTACCAGAAACGCTGCTGCTGGTTGTGCAGCAGCCCGTGATCGATACCGGCCCGGACGCAGCCCGCGGTGCCTTCGGGACGCAGACTCATCGAGGATTTTTCGCGATCCAGGAAGCTGAACATCTCCTTTTCCACGATGTCGGTAGCCTCGCCTACCGAGCGGCGGAACAGCTCGGTCGCCTCCATCAGCGGCAGGCGGATCTCTTCGTAGCCATACAGATCCATGACCTCCTGGGCGCGCGACAGCACGCCGCGCCACCAGGCGCATTCGCCCGGCAGCACATCATTGAAACCGCGTAAGGCCCGGACCCGCTGGCTCATTCCGAGGCATCCTCGGCCGGGTCGGGCGTGCCGCAGGGCATTCCCAGTTTGCGCCGGACCAGTTCATCCAGACCGATGACCAGATCCTCGTTTTTGAACTTGTGCTGGATCTTGCCATCGACATAGATCGAGTTCGGATGCCCGCCGGCCACGCCGATCGCTGCTTCACGGGCTTCACCAGGGCCGTTGACCACACAACCGATCACGGCCACATCCAGCGGTTCGGAAATATTGTCGAAGCGCGCCTCCAGGGCATTGACGGTCTTGATCACATCGAAATTCTGCCGCGAACACGATGGGCAGGCGATCAGATTGATACCCCGGTTGCGCAGGTGCAGGGATTTGAGGATGTCCCAGCCCACTTTCACTTCCTGTACCGGATCGGCCGCCAGCGACACCCGGATCGTGTCACCGATCCCGTCAGCCAGCAGCATGCCCAGGCCAATCGAGGATTTGACCGCGCCGGCGCGTGCCGCCCCCGCCTCGGTGATACCCAGATGCAGGGGTTGGGAAATCTGCGCCGCCAGTTTGCGGTAGGCAAACACGGTCATGAACACTTCCGAGGCCTTGAGACTGATCTTGTAATCCTGGAAATCATGCCGGTCCAGGATGTCGATGTGGCGCATCGCCGATTCCACCAGGGCATCGGCATTCGGTTCGCCGTATTTTTCCTGCAGATCTTTCTCCAGCGAGCCGGCATTGACCCCCACCCGGATCGGGATGCCATGATGCCGGGCGCAGGCGATGACCTCGTTGACCTTGCGCTCGACACCGATATTTCCCGGATTGATGCGCAGACAGTCCGCCCCCATCTCGGCCGCGGCCAGCGCCACCTTGTAGTTGAAGTGGATATCCGCAACCAGCGGTACCGTCACCCGCGCCTTGATCAGACCGAAGGCCTTGGCAGCCTCCAGGGTCGGCACGGACACCCGGACGATGTCGGCGCCGGCCTGCATCAGCGCCTGAATCTGGGCCACCGTGGCCTCGACGTCGCGGGTCTCGGTATTGGTCATGCTCTGCACGGAAATGGGTGCATCACCGCCCACCGCCACGTTTCCGACCATGATCTTGCGGGAGACCCGACGAGAAATCTGGTGGGTTGATTTCATCCTTCGATCCGTCCCTGTTGGTTGATTTTGAAGCGGGCGCGCAAGTTCGGCTGAATGCTCGACTGGAAGCCCACACTGCGATCATCCAGCCACAGCTGGACCAGATCGGCGCGCCCCAGGTAAACCTGGTACGGCGGCACGCCCCGCACTTCCTGGACGTGACCCTGATTGAGCAATTTGTAGATCAGCACGGTACCGCGGCTATCGGAAATCTCGGTCCAGGAGTCTCCACCCCGCAATTCGATGCGCAGCGCCGGTTGCGGGTTCACCGCGGCGGCGGGTGTGGGTGCTGCGGCGGCGCGACCGCCGGCCTGCGTGACGACGACGGGGCCGGGCGTGGTCGCGGGGGCCGGCGCGGCGTCCTGCAGCGGACGCTCGGCCCCGGCATCCTGCGCTGCGGCCTGCGCCGGCTCCTCGGTGCGGATCCGGTCCGGGCGCTGCGGCGCTGCTGTCGGCGCTGGCGCGCGAGACTCGATGGGCGCCGCCACGGTAGCCTGCTCGGGCAGCACCGCCCGGAACCAGCCACGCAGATCAATCTGCGCATAGCCGATCCACCACCACAGCCCCCCGCCCAGCAAGGCGCCCAGCAGCATCAGCATCAGCGCAATGCGGAACCAGCCCGGCCCTTCCCGGTACTTGATCGACGGACGCTGGGTAATGGCCGGCACCGGCGACGCGGTACCGCTGTGCTTTTCGTAAGCTTCGACCAGCCGGTCCCGGTTCAGCCCGAGCACTTCGGCACATTTGCGATAGTAGCCACGCGCGTAAACCGGCTGCCCCAGGGCCTCGAAATTATCGCTTTCCAGGGCGCTGAGCACCCCCACCGAGAAACGGGTGAGTTCACAGAATTCCTGTGCCGAAAAGCCCCGCTTGTCGCGCGCGGCACGCACCACCCGCCCGGGCCGGGGCACCTGACTGAGATCTTCGGCTACAAGGTCGTCGTTTTCTGCTTTTGGCATGCCTACCAGGTCTTACCAGTGCTCAGGTCAATCCGGCTTTCGATGCCGGGCGACAGGTTTCTAAGGCGCATCGCGTAACGCTGCACCGCGATCTGATCGCCCAGTGCGGCTTCGGTGCGTAAACGCAGCAAGGAACTCTCTACGCTCGCTGCATGATGGGTTTCATAGCGCTGGAGAAACGCGCGACTGCGCAGATAGTCTTCCAGTTCCAGGCTCAGCTTGGCCATGTGCAGCAGTGCCGCGGCATAGCGCGGATTATGCTCCAGCGCGGTCCGGAACGCCGCGTCCGCCCGCGCGGTGAGGCCCTGACTGAGATAACACGCGCCAGCGTTGCTGTGGGCGACTTCCGGAGTCAGGTAACGCGGTGCCGCCAGCGCCCGGGCAAAATGTTCTTCAGCCCCGTCGACATCGCCCAGTTCGCAGAGAAACACCGCGTAATTGTTCAAGATCGTGGGATTACGCGGCTCCAGACGCAGAGCGGCGGCGAAATACTTGTGCGCCCGCGCCTCTTCGCCAAAGCGCGCGTGCACCAGACCCAGCCCCATATGCGTATTGGCAATGCCGTCGTCCTGCTCCAGCGCCTTGTGCAGCTTTTGCATCGCCAGTTCGGTCTGACCCTGATGCAGATAATCCAGGCCAAGGCGGGTATTGATGCGGGCAGCTTCCTGCAGGTCGACTTCGAAGCGCGCCGGGCCGGTGTGCACGCAGGCCGCCGCGGACAAGGCCAGGCCAAGCACGATCAGCCGGAATCCACGTGCCTGCATCAAGACTGCACCACGACCGGAAAATCGCTCAGCCGCCGGCGCTGGCGATTCTTCACCTGCCCGACCAGTTGACCACAAGCCGCATCGATATCATCGCCGCGGGTCTTGCGGGTGGTGGTGACGATTCGCCGTCCTCGCAGGATGTCGGCGAAAGCCTGTATCGCGGCTGGCGTCGAGGTCTTGAAGCTCGAGCCGGGATAGGGATTGAACGGAATCAGATTGACCTTGGCCGGCATGTTCGCAATCAGCTTGGCCAGGGCCCTGGCCTGTTCGGGCCGGTCATTGACCCCATCGAGCATCACGTACTCGTAGACAATCTGCATGTGCCGATCCTGCCCGGCGGTGTAGCGCCGACAGGCGTCCATCAGCTCACGCAGCGGATATTTGCGGTTGATCGGCACCAGTTCGTTGCGCAGTTCATCATCGGCCGCATGCAGGGACACCGCCAGCGCGGTATCCACCGTGCCGCGCAAACGATCCATGAAGGGCACCAGACCCGAGGTGCTCACCGTGACCCGACGCTTGGACAAGCCGTAACCTAGATCGTCGAGCAAGACGTTGATGGCGGTCACGACCTGATCGAAATTGGCCAGCGGTTCGCCCATGCCCATGAACACGACGTTGGAAATGACCCGCTGTTCACGGGGCACGGCAGCCAGCGCCTTTTGCGCATACCAGACCTGGCCCAGAATCTCGGCAGCGGTCAGATTACGGGAAAAGCCCTGGGTGGCGGTGGCGCAGAACTGGCAATCCATCGCACAACCCACCTGGGAGGAAATGCACAAGGTGCCGCGAGCGGCCTCGGGGATGAACACGGTTTCCACCGCGTTCCCCGAATCCACCCGCAACAACCATTTGCGGGTGCCGTCGCTGGACACCTGCTCGGTGATCAGCGACGGCGTACGCACTTCGGCGACGTCCTGCAGTTTTTCCCGCAAGGGCTTGGCGATGTCGGTCATCGCCGTGAAGTCGCGCTCGCTGCGCTGATACACCCATTGCATCAGCTGACGCGCCCGAAACGGCCGCTCGCCCATGGCTTCAAACCAGCGCTCCAGCGCCGGACGATCCATGCCTAGCAGATTACTGCGGACGGTTTCGGACATTGCGGTCAACTGAGTCAAGGCCGCGCTTAAGCGCGCGGACAAACGCCGGCCACGCCGACGCCTGCATCACCAAAGAAATAGTCGATTTCGTTCTTGGCCGTTTCCGGCGCATCGCTGCCGTGTACCGCATTGGCATCGATCGATTCGGCGAAATCGGCACGAATGGTGCCTGGAGCCGCTTCCTTGGGATTGGTCGCCCCCATCAGATCACGGTGCTTGGCGATCGCGTTGTCGCCTTCCAGCGCCTGCACCATCACCGGACCGGAAATCATGAACTCAACCAGATCATTGAAGAACGGGCGCTCCTTGTGTACCGCATAGAAGCCCTCGGCCTGCGCGCGGCTCAGATGCAGCATCTTGGCGGCGACAATCCGCAGACCGGCCTTTTCGAACCGGCTGTAAATCTCACCAATCACGTTCTTGGCAACGGCATCGGGCTTGATGATGGAGAGCGTACGCTCTGTCATGGGATGAAACTCCTGTAAATAAAGCCCGAGCACCGCAGCGCGGCGTCGGGCATAAAAGGGATAATTTAACCGCCGAATTTTACCCGTTCATGCGGCTGGTGTCACGGCCAGGCCCGGTGGGCAAGGGCTTTCCGGTCTAGACCAGCGCCACTGGCGCGCCCGTCGTGAAGCTCTCACCGCAACCGCAAAGCTCCTGGGCATTGGGATTATCGAATTTGAACAGCTCGTTGACGCCTTCCCGGCGGAAATCCAGCTGCAGCCCGCGCAGCATCGGCAAAGACGCCGCATCGACGAAAACCTTGATCCCGTAGGCTCCGATCACCAGGTCATCGGCGTTCTGCTCATCGGCGTAGTCCATGACATAGGCATAGCCGGAACATCCGGACTCGCGCACGCTCAGGCGCAGACCCAGACCCTTGCCCCGTTTGGCCAGCTGCTCGCGAATCCGGTTCGCGGCGTTTTCGGTAATATTGATTTCACTCATCTTCAGATCCAGTTTGGGTTGCGTGCTGTGTTTGTGCGCCGGCCACGGCGGCTTCCTTGGCCAGCGCGGTGCTCAAGGCTTCCACCGCCATCACCGCGCAATAGCGCTTGAGCGCGGGCAATTCCAGCTGTTCCACCAGCAGCCGACTCTCCAGTTCCTGTACCGACTCGCTGCGACGACCAATCACGTGCGCGCAAAGCCAGGCGCCCGTGGCGATCAGGTAGGGACAGCCCAGCGCGCGGAATTGCGCATCTTCAATTCGACCATCGCTACTGACCAGGAGTTGCATTTCAATGACAGCGTGGCCGGCTGGCGTCGTCGCCCGCCCCTGCCGCACCGGCAGATCGGCGGCAAAACCGCCGGCCCGACGCGGGTTGCGAAACAGCCGCCAGACCTTGTCCGGATAGCGGTTCATGCGGCGTCCTCCCACAGCGGTGACAGCGCCCGCAACCGCCTCACGCTGTGAATTACCTGCTGGGCCGCGCCGTCGATATCCTCGACCGTGCTCTGCACCCCGAAACTGAAGCGCAGACTGGCATCGGCCAGCGCATCGTCACGTCCCAGGGCGCGCAGGACGTACGACGGTTCGGCATGTTCCGAGGTACAGGCGGAACCGCTGCTCACGGCCAGTCCATCCAGATCCGCGCGCAAGGCCTCGCCATCCACCCCGGCGAAACTGACGTTAAGCACATGCGGTGACTGGCGCTCGTCCGCGCCATTGAGCAGACATTGCGGCAACGCATCCTGCAAGCTCCGCCACAAGCGCTGGCGCAATTGCTGCCAGTGCCCAAGGTTGCGTTCGAGCTCGGCTACCGCCAGTTCGGCGGCCCGCACCAGGCCGACGATCTGATGCACCGCCAGAGTCCCCGAGCGCAGTCCGCGTTCCTGACCCCCGCCAAACATCAGCGGCCTGACCTTGACCGGAGGACGCTGGCGCAGGTACAGGGCCCCGATGCCCTTGGGCCCACCGAATTTGTGGGCGGAAAAGCTCATCATCGGGACATTCCAGCGCTGGCAGTGCAGGTCCAGCTTGCCCAGCGCCTGCGCCGCGTCGACGTGCAGCAGCACCTGCCGTTCGGCGGCCAGTTCGGCCAGGGCCGGGATGTCCTGAATGACACCGGTTTCATTGTTCACCAGCATGCAACTGGCCAGCGCGGTCTGCTCACCCAGCAGACCGGCAAACGACTCGGTTTCGATCAGGCCCTGCGCGTCGGTGGGCAGCCAGTCCAGCTTCCAGCCTCGCAAAGCCAGTTGCCGACACGGATCGAGCACCGATTTATGCTCGGTTTTCGCCACCGCAATGCGCTGCCCGTCAGCCCCCGTGCCGGCATAAAATTCCGCCGCACCCAGCAAGGCCAGGTTATTGGCCTCGGTGGCACCGGAAGTCCAGATGATTTCCTGCGGCTTGGCACCAATCAGGGCTGCGAAGCGCTCACGCGCCTGCTCCACCAGCAAGGCCGAGGCCCGGCCCGGCCCATGATCGGAGGACGGGTTGGCAAAATGGCCATCGACACCGAGACACCGCGTCATGGCCTCGATCACTTCTTCGCGCAGCGGCGCGCTGGCCGCGTAATCCAGATAGATCATCTCAGCTCGCAAATAGACCGGCCGCATAGGCGGGCGCCTGCTGCCGGAGAATGTCGTCCAACTCGCTCAGGAAGCGATCCACTTCCGCGGCGGTATTCTGTTGGCCCAGACTGACTCGGATGGCGCTGTGTGCGGTGTCCTCGTCATAGCCCATGGCTAACAGCACGTGGGTCGGCTTGCCGCTCCCGGCATGACAGGCCGAGCCACTGGCCACGGCGATACCGCGCTGGTCGAAAGCCATCAGCAGGGCCTCGGACTGAAAGCCCTGCAGGCCGAACTGGCAGGTATTGGCCACCCGCGGGACGGACGCGGCGAACAGCCGGACCTGCGGCATCTGCGCCAGGCCGGCTTCCAGCCGCGTCCTGAGCCCGAGCACATGGGCCTGACGCTGCTCCAGTTCCAGCCGGGCCGAACGCGCGGCCGCGCCGAAACCCACGATGCCCGGCAGGTTCTCGGTGCCCGCCCGCAGCCCCCCTTCATGCCCGCCGCCGCGCAGCATCGGCGCGATGCCAACATGGCGTTTGCGCACCAGCGCGCCCACGCCCTTGGGACCGTATATCTTGTGCGCGGACAGGCTCAGCAGATCCACCGGGCTGGCGGCAAAATCAATCGGCAGCTTGCCGGCGGCCTGCACCGCATCGGTATGCATCAGCGCTCCGGCACGCTGGGCACAGTCCCCCAGGGCAGCGATGTCCTGAATCACCCCGCTTTCATTGTTGGCCCACATGATCGACACCAGCTGTGGCACGTCCCGGCGCAAACGTTCAGCCAGGCTGGACTGCGCGATCAGGCCGTTCTGATCCACCGGCAGGATGTCCAGTTCGAGGCCCTGCCCGGCCCGCGCACTCGCCGCTTCCAGGACCGCCGCATGCTCGGTCGCGCCGACCAGCAGACGGGCGCCAAGACCGCCGACACTGTGCAGCGCCAGATTGTCCGCTTCGGTGCCGCCGGAGGTGAAAATCACTTCGCTGGCCTGGGCCCCGACCAGCGCCGCGACCTGCTCTCGCGCTTCCTCCACCGCCTGGCGCGCCAGGCGCCCGGCGCGGTGGACACTCGACGGATTGCCGTAGTGCTCGCTCAGCCAGGGCTGCATCGCCGCAGCGGCCTCGGGCAGCACCGGGGTGGTGGCGTTGTGGTCGAAATAGATCATCCCGCTGTGTTCCTGTGCCGGGTCGCGGCCGCCTGCTGGGTGCAGTCACACAGCGAGGCCAGGCTGGCGTCCTCCAGATAATGACGCATGCACTCCGACAGCCCACCCCAGAACTCGTTCACCAGGGTCTGATGAATCGGCCCGGCCACATCCTGGCGATCGCGGGGCGCTTCGACCGCGGCCACCACCTCGGCCACGCTGATTTCGGCCGCATCGCGACACAGACGGTAACCACCGCAGGCCCCGCGCATGCTTTCAACCAGACCACGTCCCTTCAAGCCGCAGAAAATCTGTTCCAGGTAGCGCAGTGACAGACCCTGACGGCGTGCGATATCCGCCAGCGGCACCGGCGCCTGCTGGCCGTGCAGGCTCAGATCAAGCAAGGCGGTGACGGCATAGCGCCCGCGCGAGGTCACGTTCACTTGCGCGACTCCGAACAGGGGTCGAACTCGGGCAGATCCAGCTCCGGCACCTCCAGCTTGGGGCCGCGTCCATCCAGTTCGCACAGGCGCCGGCAGATGTTCTTGAGCTGCTCGTCCTGGGCATGGATATGTTCCAGCATCGCCGAAATCGCATGCGCCACCGGGTCGGGCATATCCCGCCCCAGACCGTAGGCGTCGAAACCGAATTTGCGGGCAATCGCCAGGGTGGCATCGGAGGGTTTGTCATCGACCCGCGTCACCGGCCGCGCCAGCACCCCGACCATGGTCGTGGCCGGCGGGACTTCCTTGGTGACCACGGCATTGGAGCCGATACGCGCGCCATCGCCGACCGTGAAGGGCCCCAGTACCTTGGCCCCGGCGCCCACCACGACGTCATTGCCCAGGGTCGGGTGGCGTTTACCCTTGTTCCAGCTGGTTCCGCCCAGGGTCACGCCCTGATACAGGGTCACGTCGTCGCCGATCTGGGTGGTTTCGCCGATCACCACACCGAAGCCGTGGTCGATGAAGAACCGACGCCCGATCTGCGCGCCGGGATGAATTTCGATTCCGGTCAGCCAGCGACTGACATGCGCCAGCCAGCGCGCCAGCCAGCGCAGGCCCCGACCCCATAACCAGTGATTGATCCGGTGCAGCCACAGCGCATGCAAACCCGGATAGCAGGTCAGCACTTCCCAGGTGGAGCGAGCCGCGGGGTCGCGATCGAATACCGAGCGAATATCTTCACGTATGTTGGCGAACATCCAGCTATCCCTACTGACTTAGTCGGAATTGTAGCGCAAGCCGCAGCCGGCCCGCGCGTATTTCCATTTCAGCCCGGTTCGCGCCCGCTCACAGCCTTGTCCACCGCACTCAGAAAGCCACGCAGGATGTTGATTTCATTGGTGTCCAGGCCGGCCCTGAGGTAGATCTTGCGCATTCGGCGCAGGATCGCATCCTGGTTCTTGCCCGCGAAAAACCCGACCTGATCCACGGCCTGTCGCAAATGCCCCATAAAGCCCTCGAGTTCCGCCGAACTGGCCGGGCGATAGCCGCTGGGTTTGTCGGCAGGCAAGGCAGCCACCGACTGAATCCATTCGTAGACCAGAATCTGCACTGCCGAGGCCAGGTTCAGCGAGGCAAAAGCTTCCTGGGTCGGGATGCGTACCAGGCGCTGGCACAAATCCACTTCCTCGTTGGTCAAGCCGGTGCGTTCACGACCGAACACCAGCGCCACTTCGCCGCCCGCCGCCAGACTGGCGGCCTGGGTGCAGAAATCGCGCGGCAGCATGACCGCAGGCCCGATGTGCCGCTCCCGCGCCGTCGTCCCGACGACCAGGCTGCAATCGGCCACCGCTTCGGCCAGGCTGTCACACACCTGGGCGCGGTCCAGCACATCGACCGCGCTGACCGCGCGCGCGGTGGCCGCCTCACTGGGATAAATGCCGGGCTTGGGATCAACCAGAACCAGCCGCTCGATGCCCATGACCTTCATCGCCCGCGCCGCGCCACCGATGTTGCCCGGATGGGTCGTGCCGCACAGCACGATTCGCAACGCCGGTCGGGTATCGCGCGTGTTATTCTGTTCCGCTACTTCTTTGCCGCCAACGGCTTTCATGCATCCACTCGTTAATATTGGAATTTCTGCCGCACGCGCGGCGGGCAACATTATCATGCGTCATCTGGATCGGATCGATCGGCTGCAGATTGAACGCAAAGGCCGCTTCGACTTCGTTTCGAATGTGGATCACGCGGCCGAACAGGCGATCATCGACACGATTCATCGCGCCTATCCCGATCACGCTATTTTAGGCGAAGAAGGCGGTGCGCTGGGCCAGCATCAGCTTGAGTGGATCATCGATCCGCTGGATGGCACGACCAATTACCTGCACCAGATCCCGCATTTCTGCACCAGCATCGGCATCCTGGACAAGGGCGAACTCGCCCACGCGATCATTTACGACCCCTTCAAGGAAGAGCTGTTTACCGCCAGTCGCGGCAACGGCGCGCAATTGAACCGCCGCCGACTGCGGGTCAGCACGATGAAATCCCTGGATCAGGCCGTCATCGCCACCGGCGAACCGCTGAACGATGGCGAGCTGCTGGATCGCTACCTGCCCCAGTTGGAGCGGGTGTCGCGCAGCGGCTGCGCGATCCGGCGCACCGGTTCCGCGGCCCTGGATCTGGCCTATGTGGCCAGCGGGCGCATGGACGGATTCTGGGAACTGAATCTGAAACCCTGGGACATCGCCGCGGGCATGTTGCTCGTGCAGGAGGCCGGCGGCACGGTGCGCGAGCTCAGCGGTGGCGATGCTCTCAAGACCGGCAATATCGCGACCGCCAATCAGAAACTGATCGACCCGCTGCTCGCCGCCATCACCGGCTGAGCGCAGCTCTGGCCGCCGGCTGTGCAGGGCGCAACAGCGTTTCCAGCGTCGGCCAGACCGCATCCAGCAAGCGCCGCTGAGCCGCGGCGGTGGGATGAATACCGTCGGCTTGAAACGCCCCGGGATCGAGCGCGATGGGCGCCAGGAAGAAGGGCAGCAACACGGCCCCCGCCGCCTCGCTGACCTGCCCGAAGCTCTGCTGAAAACTCTGTGCATAGCGCAGCCCGTAATTCGGCGGAATGCGCATCTCGAACAGCAGCACCCGGGCACCACTGCCCTGCGCCTGGGCGATCATCTGCGCAAGATTGCTGCGCATCTGATCCAGCGCCAGGGCTCTGAGGCCATCGTTGGCGCCAAGCTGCAATAACACCAGATCGGGCGTGTAATCACGCAAGGCGGGTGCCAATCGACGCAAACCGCCCGCCGTCGTCTCTCCAGCTATGCTTAAATTGACCACCTGATGGTCGTACCCTGACTCGATCAGGCGGGTCTGCAGCAGGCTGACCCAGCCCTCGGCCTGAGGGATTCCGTAGGCAGCTGACAGTGAATCGCCCAATACCAGCAGGCGCGGCGCAGCCTGCGCCACATTGACACATGCCAGCACACCGAGCAGCAGTAAAACAGGACGCAACATGGCCATAGCAATCCAGGCAAGAGATATTGACAAGCATATCGGCAACGGCGCGGGCCGGCTGAACATACTCAGCGGCCTGCAGTTGCAGATTGAACGCGGTGAGAGTGTAGCGATCCTGGGCCGTTCCGGCGCGGGCAAGACCACGTTGCTGTCCCTGCTGGCCGGCCTGGATCAGCCCAGCGCGGGCCGAATCGAGCTGGCGGGTCAGGACATCACGGCGATGAACGAGGAGCAGCGCGCCGCGCTGCGCGCCGGGCGGGTGGGCTTCGTGTTCCAGTCCTTCCAGTTGCTGGACGGTTTCGATGCCCAGGAAAACGTGCGCCTGGCGGCCGAACTGGCGGGCCTGGACCAGCCCAAACACCGCGCCGAACGCGCCCTGATCCAGGTGGGCCTGGGCGCACGCCGGCAGCACTACCCTCGCCAGCTTTCCGGCGGTGAGAAGCAGCGGGTGGCCCTGGCCCGCGCCTTTGCCGGCGAACCGCAGATCCTGTTTGCCGATGAGCCCACCGGCAATCTCGATGGCGAGACCGGCGCGACGATCATCGAGCTGCTGTTCCAGATGAATCAGGACCGGGATACGACCCTGGTGCTCGTGACCCACGATGAACAGCTGGCCAAACGCTGCGATCGCCAGCTGCGCCTGGCGCACGGCGCCCTGGAAGCGCTGTGAACTGGCAAGGGCGCTGGGCGCGACATCATCTGCTGGCCCTGGTCCGGCCGGGAGAATTGCGGGTTCTGGGCCTGGCATTGCTCAGTGCGGTGGCCGCTGCCAGCGCCGTGCAGCTGTTCAGCGACCGCGTCGGCCGGGCGATCGCCGCACAAACGGGCGAGACGTTGGGCGCCGACCTGATCATCAGAAGTCGCACTCCACTGGAAGCGGCGTTACGACAGAACTGGGAAGCACTGGCCTTACGCCAGACCGAAGTCATTCAACTGCCTTCGGTGATCTGGCACGGTGACAAAAGCCAGCTTGCCGGGCTCAAGGCGGTGCAGGAGGCCTATCCGCTCAAGGGTCATCTGCGCACCGCGCCAGCACCCTTGCAGGCCGAACAACGCACCACCGCCGTGCCCCCGCCTGGCGAGGCCTGGGCGGATGCGCAATTGTGGTCCGCACTGGCGCTCAAACCTGGCGATAGCGTGGAACTGGGCGCCGCCCGCCTACGCATCACCCGGCTACTGAGTTACGAGCCGGATCGGGGCACGGGCTACGTCGACATCGCGCCACGACTGCTGATCAATCAGGCGGATCTGGCCGCGACCGAGCTGCTGCAGCCGGGCAGTCGCGCCCAGTACCGGGTGCTGCTGGCAGGCCCTGCCGACCTACTGGAAAAGGTCAGGAAAATCGAGCTGCCACCCGGGGTCAAGCTGCTCAGCCCGCGGGATGCGCGTCCGGAGATTCGCAGCGCCATCGAGCGCGCCGAAAGTTTTCTGGCCCTGGCCGCGATGACCGCCAGCCTGCTGGGCGCGGTGGCGATCGCCCTGTGCGCCCATCAATACGGCCAGCGCCTGCAAGCCGATGTCGCCCTGCTGCGTTGCCTGGGCGCCCGCCGTCCGGCGATCATTCAGGCCCTGTTGCTCAGCCTGCTGGTCATCGCGCTGGTAGCCGGTGGCAGTGGCGCCCTGCTGGGGCTGGGGGCTCAGGCCGCGCTCGCTGGCGCCGCCGAAATCTTGCAATTGCCGAGCCTGCCGCCGCCGCGCGCCAGCGCCCTGCTGCAGGCCTGGCTGATGGCGGCGATGCTGCTGGCCGGCTTCGCCCTGCCCCCGCTGCTGGGCGCAACCCGCGCTTCGCCACTGCAGGTGTTTCAGGCCCGGCCCGGCCAGCGCGGGCGTGCGCCCTGGCGTCTGGCGGCGCTGCTGGGTCTGATCGGCATCCTGGCGCTGCAGACCCGGGACTGGAAACTGCTGGCCTATGTCGGCGCCGGCCAGTTTCTCACCGCCGCGCTGCTGGCGCTGCTGACCTGGCTGATGCTGCTGGCCCTGCGCGGCGTGCGCGGCCAGGGTCTGCGGGGCTGGCGCCTGGGCCTGGGCAATTTGCTGCGCCGCCCCGCACTGAGCCTGGCGCAAAGCGTGGCGCTGGGCCTGGGCCTGCTCGCCCTGCTACTGCTGACCGTGGTGCGCAACGATCTGTTGCAGGGCTGGCAGGACAAACTGCCTGCCGATACCCCGAATCAGTTTCTGATCAATATCCAGCAGGATCAGCTGGTCCCGCTGCGCGATTTCCTGGCCGAGCGGGGCATCAGCGCTCAGCGGATCTGGCCGATGACCCGCGCGCGTCTGGTCGGCATCAACGGCCAGACGGTGCG
Source organism: Oceanococcus sp. (assembly GCA_041624435.1). GTDB lineage: Bacteria > Pseudomonadota > Gammaproteobacteria > Nevskiales > Oceanococcaceae > Oceanococcus. The sequence goes on from JBFJVB010000016.1 coordinate 23,177, forward strand.
CAGCGAGGATTTTGCCGATCCCGAGACCCAGCGCTGGATCAACCGCGATTTCAATCTGTCCTGGGCCGAGGAGCTGGGTAGCGACAACCGGCTGGTGGAGGGACCGTGGTGGGGCGCTGCTGGCCAGGGCCAGCCCTGGCTGTCGGCGGACACTTATGCGCGCGAACGCCTGCAGCTGAAGCTGGGCGACAAACTGCAGCTGGATTTCGCCGGCGAAAAACGCACCTTCATCGTGCGCAATTTTCGCGAAGTGGACTGGGAATCCTTCCAGCCCAATTTCTTTCTGTTGTGCCCGCCGGGAATCATCGAGGACATGCCGGCCACCTGGTTGACCAGCTTCTACCTGCCGGATGAACTGCGGCCGGAACTGCGCAGCCTGAGCCGGCGTTTTCCCAACATCACCGTGCTCGACCTGCAGGCGATGATGCAGCAGGTACGCCAGATCATGCAGCGCATTGTCGGCGCTCTGGAGGTGGTATTCGCCTTCACCCTGGCGGCCGGTTTTACCGTGCTGCTGGCGGCCATGGAAACCGGCCGCGCCGAACGCGCCCGGGAAATGGCTTTGATGCGCACCCTGGGAGCGAGCAAGCGGGAGATCCGCGCCGCCCTGCTCGCCGAGTTTGCCGGCCTGGGTCTGCTCAGCGGTCTGGTTGCCGCTTTCAGCTCACAGCTGGTGGGCTGGGTTCTGGCCACCTGGGTATTCAAGTTCCCGTATCACTGGAATGCCCTGGTGATGGTAACGGGCGCGCTGGGCGGCGCGGCCCTGGTCTGCGCGCTGGCCTGGCTGAGCCTGCGTCAGGTGGTGAATACGCCGCCCGACCGGGTTCTCCGGCAGTAAGCGCGGGCCGGGCAACCGGCTCGCGCAAACGCCGTTGCGCTTAAACCTGGGCGCCGCTGTCGTCCAGGCTTTCCTGCACCGGCACGATCAGGTTTTCCCGGGTCAAGCCCAGGGCCAGCGAGACATTTCCGGCCACATAGATCGACGAGTAGGTTCCCACCACCACGCCGATGAGCAGCGCCAGCGAGAACCCGGCCAGGGCTTCGCCGCCGAGCACATACAGGGCCGTCAGCACCAGCAAGGTGGTGCCCGAGGTCATCAGGGTGCGGGAGAGCATTTCGTTGATCGAGCGATTCATCACCTCGACTTCATTGCCCCCGCCCTTGCGTCGGTAGTTTTCCCGACAGCGGTCAAACACCACGATGGTGTCATTCAGGGAATAACCGATCACCGCGAGTACCGCCGCAAGCACCGACAGATCGAACTCCACCGCGAACAGGGAAAACAGGCCCAGGACGATCATCACATCGTGTACCAGGGCCGCCACCGCCCCGGCGGAAAACTTCCAGTGAAAGCGAAACACCACGTAGAGGAAAATACAGGCCAGCGCCCAGATCATCGCCAGGCCACCGTCCACGGTCAGTTCCTCGCCCACCTGCGGACCGACGAATTCGACCCGCCGCAGCTCCAGTTCCGCGCCCGAGCTGCGCAGCGCCGCATACACCGCGTTGCTCAGCTGGGCGGCATCGACCGAGTCCCGTGGCGGCAGGCGGATGAGCACATCATCGCTGGCACCGAAATGCTGCACGATCGCATCGCCAAAATCGTTGCTTTCCAGGACCGCGCGGACCTCGCTCAGTTCGACGGCCTGGGGGTAACCGACTTCGACCAGCACCCCGCCGGTGAAATCAATCCCCAGATTGAGTCCGCGGGTGAAGAGCAAGGCAATCGCGGCCAGGACCGCCAGGACTGACAGCGCACCGGCCAGCTTGCGCGCACCGAGAAAATTGTAATTTGTCGTTTCTGCAAAGAACCGCATGGTTTATACCGGTAGATCGGCGGCACGGCGTTTGCCGTACAGACCGTTGACCAAAATACGCGTACCCAGAATCGCGGTGAACATCGACGACAGGATGCCGATCGACAGGGTCACGGCGAATCCCTTGATGGGCCCGGTTCCGAAGATGAACAGCACGACCGCGGCGATCAGGGTGGTGATATTGGCATCCGCAATCGTGACGAAGGCCTTGTCATAGCCGGCGCTGATCGCCCGCTGACTGCCCGAACCGGCCCGCAACTCCTCACGGATGCGCTCGAAGATCAGCACATTGGCGTCAACCGCCATCCCCACGGTCAGGACGATGCCCGCAATGCCGGGCAGCGTGAGGGTGGCCTGCAACATCGACAGCACCGCCACGATCAGAACCAGATTCATCATCAGGGCCAGATTGGCGATCAGCCCGAACACCCGGTAGTACAGGGCCATGAACACCACCACCGCGCAGAAGCCGACCAGCACGGCCTGCATGCCCTTGTCGATATTGTCCTGCCCCAGGCTGGGACCGATGGTACGTTCCTCGACAATCGCAATCGGCGCCGCGAGGGCCCCGGCGCGCAGCAGGAAGGACAGATCATGCGCCTCCTTGCTGGTCAGGCCCGTGGTCTGAAAGCGCTTGCCGAAAATTCCGCGGATGGTCGCCACACTGATGACCTCCTGACTTTCGATGCGTTCGCGCAGCGCCTCGCCCTTGGCGTTATAACTGATGCGGATGTCGGTTTCGGAAAACAGCACCGCCATCAGCCGGCCGACGTTGTCCTCGGTGAAGCGGAACATCGACTTGGCACCGGCGCCGTTGAGCGTGACGGACACCGCGGGCGTGCCACTTTCCTGATCGATGGTGGCCGCGGCATCGACGATCTGGTTACCGGTGGCGATCACATCAGCTTTGAGCAGGATGGGACGCCCGGTGTCACGCTCATAGAACAGCTCGGTATCCAGCGGCGTCACGCCGGTACGGGCCGCCAGTTGCGCATCCTCACCTTCGGCAACGGCGCGATACTCCAGGGTGGCCGTGGCATCGAGAATGGATTTGGCCTGGGTCGGATCCTTGACCCCCGGCAGCTGCACCAGGATGCGATCACGCCCCTGACGCTGCACCACCGGCTCGGCCACGCCGAGCTGATTGACCCGATTGCGCAAGGTGATTAGATTCTGCTTGACCGAAAAGTCGATGATCCGATTGACTTCCTGCTCCGACAGGGTCGCCCGCAAAGTCAGTTCGGCGCCCGGCTTCGGACCGATGCTCAGCTCGGTGAATTCCTTGGCCAGCACCACCTGCGCCTGCTCGAGGGTCTGCGCATCACGGAAATCGAGCTCCACCGCGCCATCATTCAAACGCCGCCCCGAATAACGCAGGGGCGGTTCCTGGCGGCGTAAGAAACTCGGCAGGTCCTTGGCGTACTGTTCGCTCGCCGCATTCAGCACATAGTCCAGATCCACTTCCATCAGAAAGTGAACCCCACCACGCAGATCCAGGCCCAGGGCCATCGGCTGACCACCCAGTTCGGCCAACCAGGCCGGCGTGCGGGGAATCATGCTCAGGGCGATGATGTAGTCGTGACCCAGGGCGCGCTTGAGCACGTCGGCCGCCAGCAACTGCTGGGACTCCTGCTCAAGCCTGACCTCAACCCGATTCGCTTCATCGATACGGCTGCTGAAGCCGCTGATCTGCGCCTTGCGCAGTGCGGATTCGACCCGCCGCTGTTCAGGTTCCGCGCTGGGTTCGCCGCTATCGAGCGAGATCAGCAGCGCCGAATCCGTGCCAAAAACATTGGGCAAGGCATACAGCGCGCTGCCAAGAACCACCACGAGCAGCAGCAGCACCTTCCACACAGGAGATGTGTTCATTCCAAAATCCGGTTGAGGGACGAGCGATTGACGCGGCCGCCTCAATCTCGGTCACAGCGCCTGCGCGTCCCGCTTCAATGTAGGCGACCTAGAGCTGTTTCAAGGTGCCCTTGGGCAACACCGACAACAGCGCCGATTTCTGTACCTTGACTTCGACGCCCTCAGCGATTTCCACGGTCATATAGACCTCGCCCACCGCGTTCACACGACCGGCCAGGCCGCCGTTGGTGACGATTTCGTCGCCCTTGGCCAGACCGCCCGTCATGGCCTTGTGTTCCTTGTTGCGTTTCATCTGCGGGCGAATCAGCATGAAATAGAACAGCACGGCCAGTGCAATCAACGGAAACAGCTGGGCAATCAGGCTGGGCTGCGGCGGTACGCCGGCCTGTTGAGCATGAGCAGAAGCAATCAACCAATCCATATTCGGGGTCCGCGGTGGCAAAAAAGGCGCGAATTATGCCACGAAACGGTGGCGGAACTCAGCCAGAAAGGCGCCGAATCGCTGGTTTTCGATCGCCTGGCGAATTTCCGCCATCAGCTTCAGGTAGTAATGCAGGTTATGCACGGTGTTCAGCCGGGCACTGAGAATCTCGCCACAGCGTTGCAGATGATGCAGATACGCGCGGCTGTAATTCTGGCAGGTGTAGCAGGCGCATTCGGGATCCAGGGCCGAGGTGTCGGTGCGATGCCGGGCATTGCGAATCCGGATGATGCCCTGGCTGGTGAACAAATGGCCGTTGCGGGCATTGCGCGTGGGCATCACGCAATCGAACATATCGATGCCGCGCGCCACCGCCTCGACGATGTCCAGTGGGGTCCCGACGCCCATCAGATAACGCGGAGCCTGCTGCGGCATTTTATCGGCCAGGCCGTCGAGCACCTGGATGCGTTCCGCTTCGGGCTCCCCGACCGAAAGCCCGCCAATGGCGTAACCATCGAAACCGATTTGCGTCAGGGCGTCCAGGGATTGCGCGCGCAAGGCGTTGTACATGCCGCCCTGCACGATGCCGAACAGGGCGCCACCACGCCCGTTGTGCTCGGTCTTGCAGCGTGCGGCCCAGCGCGCCGAGAGTTCCATCGAGGTGCGCGCTTCGGCTTCGGTGGCGGGATAAGGGGTGCATTCATCGAACTGCATGATGATGTCCGCGCCCAGATCCTGCTGGATCTGCACCGAAATCTCCGGACTCAGGAACACCTTGTCGCCGTTTACCGGCGAGCGAAAATGCACGCCGGCTTCGGTCAGTTTGCGCAGTTCCGCCAGGCTCCAGACCTGAAAGCCTCCCGAATCGGTGAGGATCGGACCCGACCAGTGCATGAAATCGTGCAGATCGCCGTGGGCGCGGATGACCTGGGTTCCTGGCCGCAGCCACAGATGAAAGGTATTGCCCAGAATGATGCTGGCCCCGACCCCGCGCAGTTCCTCCGGCGTCATGGCTTTCACCGTGCCATAAGTCCCAACCGGCATGAAAATCGGCGTTTCCACCACGCCCCGGGCAAAGCGCAGGCGGGCCCGGCGCGCACCGCCGTCCTGGGCAAGCAGTTCAAATTTCATGCCGCCCGCTCCAGCCACATGGCATCGCCATAACTGAAAAAACGATACCGGTTGCGTACCGCATGGGCATAGGCCCCGAGCACCGGTGCCGTGCCGCCGAACGCACACACCAGCATCAGCAGGGTCGATTCGGGCAGGTGGAAATTGGTAAGCAGGGCGTCCACCACCTTGAACCGGTAACCCGGCGTGATGAACAGGCGACTTTCTCCGTTGAACGCGCGAATCTCGCCGTCGGCAGCCGCGGTTTCCAGAGCACGCACGACCGTGGTTCCAACCGCCACGATCCGACCGCCCCGGGCCCTGCATGCTGCGATTTTCTCCACCACCTCAGGCCCGACCTGCAAACGCTCGGCGTGCATGCGATGCGTCGACAAATCATCGACCCGGACCGGGGCAAACGTTCCGGCGCCCACGTGCAAGGTGACAAAACCCTGCTCGATGCCGCGCTCGCCCAGCCTGTCCAGCAGCCCTTGATCAAAATGCAATCCCGCCGTGGGCGCGGCCACCGCGCCGGGCTGGCGCGCGAATACGGTTTGATAACGGGCCTTGTCGGACTCTTGCGGTGGACGCCGGATATACGGCGGCAAGGGCACATCACCGTGAGCTTCCAGCAGTTCCGGCCAGGTGCGGGAGTCACTGCGCAGACAAAACAACGGACCGTCGCGGGCTTCCACCTCGATCGGTACACCGGCCACCTCGAGCCTGGCCCCCACGCGCGGCGCCTTGCTCGCCCGGACGAAGGCCCAGACCTGCTGGTCATCCACGACCCGCTCGACCATAACCTCGGCGGCTCCCCCGGTGAGCTTGCGCGCCTGCAGCCGCGCGGGAATCACCCGGGTATCGTTGAAGATCAGCAGATCATCCGGCCGCAACAGCTCGGGCAGATCGGCAATGACGCGATCCTCACAGGCAGCGCCGGCCATGACCAGCAGGCGCGCCGCGCTGCGCCGCTGCGGCGGCTGCTGGGCGATCAGTTCGGGTGGCAAATCAAAGTTGAAGTCGCTGCGCTTCACAGCGTTACTCGAATGGGTACAGGCACGGGCAAGGCACACCGGAACGGACGGGGGGCGAATTTTAGCTTTTTCTGCCGCAACGCTACCGATTCGATTTCTTTGTCGATATACTGCGCCCCCTGCAAAACCGCAGAACGCGCTCCCGTGCCGGAGTGGCGGAACTGGTAGACGCGCCGGATTCAAAATCCGGTTCTGGCAACAGAGTGGGAGTTCGATTCTCCCCTCCGGCACCATGACATCATCCAAGCCTCGCGCCGACAGCGGCGGGGGCGGTCCGGCCCGAGCCACAGTGGCTTTTTCGGCCACTCCCAGCGCGACTCGGCACGACCGAAACCTGGCCATTGCCCGCCCGTCCCGTATTGCTCCTGTTTCGCGCTGCTTTCACGCCAGCCACCGGGCGCCTATCCGCGCTAAGATGTCGGCCTGTCCGCTGCCGCCGCCGAGGCCCGCATGAAAATCCGTGAGCTGTTGCGAATCTGGGGAGATGAGTCCGCCGAACCGGTCGCCGAGCGTGAATATCGTCTGCATCTGTCGATTTTCGATGCGGCCAAGATCGCCGCGCTGCGCGAGATGTTTCCGGGACGCAGCGAAGAGCAGCTGTTGAGTGAGTTGGTCGGCGCCGCGCTGGACGAACTGCAAGCCGCCCTGCCTTATGCGCCCGGCCAGCGCGTTTTGATGCTGGATGAAGAAGGCGACCCGATCCACGAGGATATTGGCTTGTCCAAACGCCTGCATGCCCTGACCGAAAAACATCTGCAGCGGCTGCGCGGCGCGGCCGGTCCGGACCTTCCGCCTGACGACACCGACGGCGGCTAGAACCAATCGGCGCCCGGCGCCGGGCGGTTCCGGTGGCGCGGTCATGGATTGCCCGGCAGCTTTGAACTAAGCTCCGCGACGAACATTGTCAGTCACGCGGCAGCCGCCGCCACCCAAGCCAGGAGAGGACATCATGGGCTTTTTGCAAGGCAAACGCGCCTTGGTCACCGGCGTCGCCAGCGACCGTTCCATTGCCGCCGGGATCGCCCAGGCCTTGCATCGCGAAGGCGCCCAACTGGCCTTCACCTACCAGGGCGACAAATTGTTGTCCCGGGTGCAAGCCTGCGCGGAACGCACCAATGCCGCGGGCATATTCCCCTGTGACGTGGCGGAGGACGCATCGATCCAGGCCCTGGCGAGCAGCCTGTCCGTCACCTGGCCCGAGGGCTTTGATATTCTGATCCATTCAATCGGGTTTGCGCCGCGCGAACAGTTACAGGGCAGTTATTTGCAGGCGGTGACGCGCGAGGGTTATCGGATCGCCCACGACATCAGCGCATACAGCTTCCCTGCCCTGGCCCAAGCCCTGCAGGGCCAGCTGCGGGAAAACGGCGCGCTGTTGACCCTGAGCTACCTCGGTGCGGTCCGGGCCGTGCCCATGTACAACGTCATGGGCCCGGCCAAAGCCAGTCTCGAGGCCAATGTGCGCTTCATGGCGGCGGAACTGGGCGAGCGCAATATTCGCGTCAACGGCATCTCCGCAGGTCCGATCAAAACCCTGGCGGCGGCTGGCATCAAGGGCTTTCGCGGCATGCTCAGCAGTGCGGAGAAAGCCTCGCCGCTGCGGCGCAATGTCACCCCGGAGGAAGTGGGCAATGCAGCGGCCTTCCTGTGTTCAGACCTGGCCTCGGGAATTACCGGCGAGATTCTTTACGTGGATGCGGGCTACAACATCCAGGGCATGGCCGGCATCGACGCCTAGCGGCGCGGCGAGTTTTCACCGCGCCAGCCCTCCGGTTCAGGCGTAGGCCGTGCGCAAATCCGCCAGTGCCTGATCGGCATGGCGCACCAGACGCTGCACATGGGGCAGCGAGTTGCGACAGGCGGTATACACGATGCTCAGGGTTTCCGCATAGGTGAAAATCGTGATGTTCAGGGCCTGGCCCTGAAAGATCAGCGACACCGGATGACAGCTCACCAGTTCCGCCGCCCCCATGTACAGCCGTTCCTTCGGCCCCGGAACATTTGAAATGACCAGGTTGTACATCGGCCGACGGCTGCGATTGCCGATTCCGGCCACCTGGCCAATCGCGAACGGCGCCATCAGCAGGGCGGAATAATTGGCGATCTCGGTCTTGGACATGCGCTTCAACAGAGTTTTGCCGTCATCCATCGAAGCCTTGATGGTTTCCAGCCGGTCCCTGGCGTCGACCACATCCGTCGCCAGACTCGCGAGGATGGAGCTGATCGCATTACCGCCCTCCTGATCGCCTTCGGGCCGGATGCTCACCGGCACATTGGCCACCAGGGATTCCCGGGGCAGTTCGCCCAACTCGCTGAGATAACCGCGCAGGGCGCCGCCACAGATGGCCATCACCACATCGTTCAGGGTCGCCTGGGCAGCTCGGGCGATGGCCTTGATGTCACTCAGAGCGAAATCCTGGGTGCTGACCCGGCGCTGCGGCCCGATCGGGCCATTGAGCACGCATTCGGGCGAACTGTAGGGCGCGATCAGGTGTGGCAGATCCTTGTTCTTCGCACTGCGCAGAAGTTTGGCCAGAGAGCCCGTGACCTTCGGCAGACTGCCCAGCTGAGTACCCACCTCCTTGAGCAAAGCTTTGACGGCGGGCTCCGCAGCGGTTTCCCGGCGGACTTTCTGCTCGGGCTCGATGGCCCAGAAGGGCACGGCCGGAGCCCGCTGCGGCTTGGTGGACATGGCTCTTTGCAGCATCCGCGAACCGGCCACGCCGTCGATCAGGGCATGGTGCATCTTGACGTACAAGGCGAAGCTGCCATCCGCAAAGCCTTCGATGAGATGGCATTCCCACATCGGCCGGGACCGATCCAGATGGATGCTGTGCAGGCGCGAGATCAACACCGCCAACTCCCGTTCTCCGCCCGGTTGCGGCAGCGCGGAATGACGAAAATGGTAATCGATGTCGATATCGGTGGCCGTGGTCCAGGCCGGATTCCATTTGCCCAGACTGGTTTTGGCCAGCTTCAGATTGAACGGCGGGAAATTGACCGGAAACTCACGATAGCGCTCCACCAGCTTGAGAATTTCCCCCTGCCCCTTGCTCTTGGGCAAACGAAAGCGACTCAGCGTCGCCACATGCATGGGCGACTCGGCATGCTCGATCTGCAGAAAAAACGCATCCGTCGTGTTCAGCTTCTTGTTCATATCTCTAAATTTCCCGTTATTTCTTATTCAGGCGCCCGGCCAGGGTGCAAACTACTTCGTCGCCATGGCCCGAGCCAGTTTGCTTGGATTCACGCGCCCAAGCTGTGCGCAGATATACGCCCCTGCCGCCAGCAGCTGCTGCAGGTCTACGCCGGTTTCGATGTCCAGACCCTGACACAGGTAAACCAGCTCTTCCGTTGCCACATTGCCGCTGGCGCCCGGGGCGTAGGGACACCCGCCCAGACCGGCCACCGAGGCATCGAACACCGTCATGCCGCATTCCAGGGCAGCGTACACATTCGCCACCGCCTGGCCATAGGTATCATGGAAATGACCGGCCAGACACGCCATCGGCACCTGGGCCGCGACCGCGTCCAGGAGCTGGCGAATCTGTCCCGGCGTGCCCACCCCGATGGTATCGCCCAGGGAAATCTCGTAACACCCCATCTGCTTCAGCTCCGCCGCCAGCGCAGCCACCTGGGCGGGAGCGACGGGCCCGCTGTAAGGGCAGCCCACCGCACACGACACGTAAGCGCGAACCGCGACACCGTCGGCCTGCGCCGCGGCCATCAGCGGCTCGAAGCGCTGCAGGCTCTGGGCAATCGAGCAGTTGATGTTCTTCTGTGAGAAGGCTTCGGAGGCTGCAGCAAAGACGGCCACCTCCCGTGCCCCCGCCCGCCGCGCCGATTCGTAACCGCGCAGATTCGGCGTCAAGACCGGGTAGCGCGCGGTTTCCGCATGGGGACCGCTGTGCAGCGCGCCGAGCAGTTCGGCGTGGTCGGCCATCTGCGGAACCCAGCGCGGTGAAACAAACGCCGTGGCTTCAATGTTCCTGAGTCCGGCCTGGGCCAGAAGCCCAATCAATTCGAGCTTGACCGCGGTGGGGATGACCTGGGTTTCATTTTGCAGTCCATCGCGTGGCCCGACTTCAACGATCCGCACGCGCTTGGGCAACGCCTCGCTCACTCCGCACTTCCCCGTCCGTATTCAAGAGCGGGCAGTCTACCGCAGCAAGGTGCGCCCGCGTACCGCCGCTCGAGCCACCCACTGCCTGTCGCTGACCCGCTGACAAACCCACCGGACAAGCGTGCATGGCACCGCGCAGCCACGTTCAGGCGGCCTTGAGCCACACCTGCAAACCCTGTGCGTTGAGCGCCAGATCCATGCCCAGCACCGCATCGAACTCGGCCCGTTCGCTGGCCCCACCCGAGCGCCGATAGCGGGCATACAAATCATCCCCCAGCACCCGGGCCAGTGAGGCTTCGTCCGCGGCCCGGTGCTCACGCGCCAGGGCTGCATGCGCCTTAAGCCGCTCCTGCAACTGCGCGAACAGCTCCGCACTCGCCGCGACCCGTCCGTAATGGGTCAGATACATCGCCAACGGGCGATAGGCCTGCATCATCGCCAGGGTCTGCGGCCAGGCGACCGGGTCGAACTGCACGGGCGTGGTGGTCGGCACGATGAACGGGCGCTCGCCGATATTCAGCTGCGGATAGCACAGGCCAAAGACATCGCCGGTGAAGAATCCGCGGCTGCGCTCGTCCCAGACCACCAGGTGATGTTTGGCGTGTCCCGGCGCGTCACGCAGTTCCAGGCTGCGCCCGCCCAGATCCAGGACAAAGCCGTCGGGGGCCGGATGACTCCGCTGCGCCGGCGCGGCCAGCACCTCGCCGTTGGCGGCCTTGAACTGCGCTTCACCGTAAACTGCCCTGGCGCCGGCCAGCAGTTTTCCCGGGTCGATCAGATGCCGCAGGCCCCGCGGATGCACCAGCAACTGCGCCTCTGGCAGGGCCTGCATCAAGCCCCCGGCGCCACCGGCGTGGTCCAGATGCACATGCGTCGGAATCAGATAGCGCACCGCTTCGGGCGCCACACCCAGTCCCTTCAGAGCCTGCATGATGGGTTGCACCGACAGCCCGGTGCCACATTCGATCAGCGCATAGTCATCGCCCCCCCGGAGGAGGTAGCAAGCCGCCACACCGGGTTTGACATAGGCGGTATCGATCCGCCAGATCTCGTGTTCCAGCGCCTGCGCTGGCCATGGTGAAACTGAGTTCATAATTCTCATCAGCAAATTGAGCGGGACGATGGCGTCCTGCAGGGTTTCCCAAGGCAGGGTAAAACCATTAACCTTCAGGCTTGGCCGCGTAGCCTAAAGCAGCACCATGGCGCGGCCCAAACATAAGTTAAAAACTCCCGGGAACCTTGACAGCCAAGGTTTCAAAATTTGTAGAGACCTTAACGCATGTCCAGCCTGTTCAAGCCGACCCTCGCGGGCCTATTCCTGGTTGCGATTGCCTACTACGTCAGGCTGCAGTTTCCCGATCTGGAACAGCTGCATCTCCTGATGGTCGCCGCGGTGATTGGCGGCTATATGGCCTTGAACATTGGCGCCAATGATGTGGCCAATAATGTCGGCCCGGCCGTGGGGTCTTTCGCCATGAGCCTGGGCGCCGCCATCGTGATCGCAGCGATTTTCGAAGCTGCTGGCGCGCTGATTGCCGGTGGCGAGGTGGTCAAGACAGTGAAAAAAGGAATCATCGATGCCGAGCAGATCAGCAGCGATCAGGTCTACGTCTGGGCAATGATGGCCGCCCTGCTCGGCGGCGCCATCTGGTTGAACGTCGCCACCGCCCTGGGCGCACCGGTGTCCACAACCCATTCCATCGTCGGCGGGGTGATGGGCGCAGGCATCGCCGCCGAGGGCTGGCATGTGGTCAATTGGGGCAGCATGGGCGCCATCGCCTCCAGCTGGGTCATTTCCCCGGTCATGGGCGGGATCATCGCGGCCGGCCTGCTGATGATCATCCAGAAACGGGTGTTCTACCAGGATGACATACTCAAGGCCGCCGGTCGGGTGGTGCCCATTCTGATCGGCATCATGGCGACGGCCTTTGGCGCCTATCTGGCCATGAAAGGCCTGAAGCACCTGTACAAATTCAGCCTCTTACAGGGCCTGATGATCGGCAGCGTCGTGGGTGTGATCACCTTTGTGGTGATCAAACCGAATATCACCCAGCGCCTGCAGGCGCTGGAGGGCAGTCGCGACGATGTAAACCTGCTGTTCACCGTGCCGTTGATCTTTGCCGCGGCCCTGCTCAGTTTCGCCCATGGGGCGAACGACGTGGCCAATGCCATCGGCCCTCTGGCTGGAATCTACGATGCCCTGCAGACCAACAGCGCCTCGGCCAAGGTCAGCATTCCGCTGTGGATCATGGTCATCGGCGCACTGGGTATCGCGATTGGCCTGGCCCTGTTCGGCCCCAAGCTGATCCGCACGGTCGGGTCGGAGATTACCGAACTGGATCGCACCCGGGCCTTCTGTATCGCCCTGTCCGCCGCGGTGACGGTGATCATCGCCAGCCAGCTCGGGCTACCGGTCAGCTCCACGCATGTGGCCCTGGGCGCGGTCTTCGGCGTGGGGTTCCTGCGCGAATATCTGGACAGTCGCATGGGTACGGCGATCGAGGAAGTGCTGATTGCCCACGGACATCACGGCCATTTCGAGCTGGAAAATCGCCTGCATCAGTTCTATGACGCGCCGCTGGATCACAAGCAGATGGTGATCTCGGAGCTGAAAAAAATGGGCAAATCCGGCGAGTTGACCCGCGAAGAAAGCAAGCGCCTGCGCAAGCTGTTTCGGCGCAAGCTGGTCAAACGCCAGACCTTCCTGAAGATCGTCGCGGCCTGGCTGGTGACGGTGCCGATCTCGGCCCTGCTCAGCGCCGCGTTCTATTTCATGCTGCGCGGCATGATGTTGCCCTAGCCTTTTCGCGCCGCATTGATACTGCGGCGCACGCCGGGGGCGCGCCATCAATTCGCCCAGAGCACGCAAGATTGTGCATGTGGACATGGACGCGTTCTATGCGTCGGTGGCGCAGCACGACGACCCCGGCCTGAAGGGAAAACCGGTCATCGTCGCCTGGCGCGGCCAGCGATCGGTGGTCTGCGCCGCCTCCTATGAAGCCCGGCACTTTGGCATCCACAGCGCCATGCCCGCCAGCCGCGCCGAACGACTGTGTCCCACGGCGATTTTCGTGCCGCCGGATTTCAGCCGCTACCGGGCCGTGTCCAGGGCCGTGCATGCGATCCTGGCCCGGCATAGCACGCTCATCGAACCGCTGTCGCTGGATGAAGCCTATCTTGATGTGACCGACAACCTTCTGCACCTGCCCAGCGCCACCGCGGTGGCCAGCGCCATTCGTACCAGCATTCGGCAGGAACTGGGCCTGACGGCATCGGCCGGGATCGCAGCAAACAAATTCCTGGCCAAGATCGCCTCGGACTGGAACAAGCCCGATGGCCAGTTCGTGATCAAGCCCCACCAGGTGGAGCGCTTTCTCACCCCACTGCCGGTCCGCAAGATACCCGGCGTCGGCAAGGTGATGGAAGGCCGGCTCGCCAGGCACGGCATTCTGACCGTCGGTCAGTTGCGCGAGCGGCCCCTGGGGGAACTGCAGGCCGCCTTCGGTCAAGTCGGGGCGCAGCTGTATCAGCGCGCACGCGGCATCGACCCGCGCGAGATCGTGACCGAGCGTCCGGTGCAGTCGGTCTCCGCCGAGGACACCCTGGCCGAAGATCAAACCCTGGATGCGCTGGCTCCGCTGATTCTGCGCCTGAGCGACAAAGTCTGGCAGGCCCAGGCCAGAACCTCCCGCCAGGCGCGCACCGTGGTGCTCAAGCTCAAGACTGCGGATTTCCGCCTGCTGACCCGCAGTCATACACCGAGCATGGCGCCGCGTTCGCTCACGGAATTGCAGCACATCGCCCTGCTGCTGCGCCAGCGCGTGAATCTGGACCCGGCTACCCGCTATCGCCTGGTCGGCGTCGGCCTGGCCAACTTCGACGACACCCCCGACGCAACGGCACAGAGCGACCTGTTCTAGGCTGGCCACGGACCTGGCAATCGCAGCAATGAACCTGACAAACCCGCCGCTTTTACGGCATTATGCAGATCTGCATAAAACAAGGAGTACATCCCTTGAGCACCCAGAGCGAGTTGATTGCAAGCCTGCCCGTGCACCTGCAGGGCTTCGCCAAAATTCAGGATTACGCCCGTTACACACCGCGTGATCATGCCGTGTGGCGCTACACCATGCGCCAGCTCGTGTCCCGCCTGCGCAATACCGCCCATCCCGTGTATATCCAGGGCTTGCGCGAGACGGGCATCAGCCTGGAGGCGATCCCCTCGATCGAAGCGATGAACGCCGCCCTGGCCAGCCTGGACTGGCGCGCGGTGGTGGTGGACGGGTTCATTCCACCGGCGATTTTCATGGAATTCCAGGCGCTGCGCATCCTGGTCATCGCGCTCGACATGCGCAGCGTCGAACATATCCTCTACACCCCGGCGCCCGATATCGTGCACGAATCCGCCGGGCACGCCCCGTTTATCGTCGACATCGACTATTCCGAGTTCCTGCAGCGCTTTGGTGAGGTCGGGATGAAGGCCATTTCCACCCGTCAGGATTTTGCCGTTTACAGCGCCATCCGCCAGCTGTCGATCATCAAGGCCAATCCGGCCTCCAGCCCGGCGCAGATCGATGCCGCGCAGCAGGCCCTGACTCAGGCGCTGGCGGAAAACACCCGGGAATCTGAAGCCACCCGGCTGGCCCGGCTGCATTGGTGGACGGTAGAGTACGGCCTGGTCGGGCAGCTCGAGGATTATCGGATTTTCGGCGCCGGTCTGCTGTCC